>JANOAY010000366.1:0-2759 GCA_031411375.1 Pedosphaera sp.
GCATCATCACCCAGACGCACGGCAAGCCCTGGGCCTACACCCGCGACATGACGCGCCAGCTCTGGGACGAGGCGCGCCACGCCATGATGGGCGAGGTCGGCTTCGTGAAGGCCGGCGTGGACTGGCACAAGGTCATGGTCAACTTCACTTGGGCTTACGCGCTCAACACCCAGCTCAAACCCCTCGAACGCCACGCCGTCCTCTACTACATCGAGCAGGGGCTGATGCCGAAGATGGGCAAACGCTTCGAGTGGGACACCGCGCTCGCCTCCGGCGATCCGCTCGCCGCCGTCATCCAGGACTTTGACTGGGCCGATGAAGTCCTGCACGCGCGCGTGGGCCGCGACTGGTATCTGAAAGAATTCGCCGACCCGAAGGAAGCCGTGCGCTACGGCGACGAATGCTGGAGCAAAGTGCTGATGGGCTGGCGGCAATGGCGCGACGCCGGCCTGACCCAGCACCGCAACTGGTGGCCCGACGTCTATCGCGACGCCTGCCGCGCGTGGGGCGTGGAACCCGACCCGCAAGTCCTCGCCTACGACACGAGCTACGAGACGGTGCGGGCGGATTTGAAGGAACTCACGGGGTCGGCATAGCAAAGCATCATGCGGCCCGGAGATTCTTTTGTTGTGTCTGCGAGGAGAACCGTTCGCCAATACGGTCGTCCCTTCTTTGCGCTCGTCATTGCCGGACTGACGTTGGCTGTCTTGGTGTTTTACTGGGCCGGGCGAAACGTGAAGTCAATTCCCGGCGGCGGCACCATTGAACTCTTTGCCATCACCCACAACACCAACCACACGGTCACATGGGGTGCATCGTGGAGAACTGAGTTGAGGAAGCGGCTACCGTATCGAATCGCTCGTCGAATTGATGCTCCTGTTAGAGGCGTTGCGGCTGACTCAATGGGACCAACACCAAATGAGGCTCTCGTCTTTTGGTTTCGGATAAAGTCCACGCAACATTACCAAGATCGGTTTATGGACTGCGTGTTGCTGGATGCTGAAGGAAAGCCTTTCGAGACAAACAACGTTTGGAGCAATTTTGATCGTCTCACGCGAGACCCAAGAACGCACGAGATACGGCCTGCGGTTTTCTGTGAGCCGCCGTTCTCACCGCCGGGGCCTGGCGTTCGGGTAAGTTCGATAGCTGGCATTCGAATCAGCTGGTCTGATGACACAAATTGGTTTGCTGATTTCTCGATACCCCCGATCCAAACAATTCCCGCCGCGTCCTCAGCGTTGAGCAACGGAATTTTTCCAAGCTCCCTAACCAACCGAATGCGGTAGGGCGGCGGTGTCCTCACCGCGCCGCGCCGCCCCGGGCTGAATTCTCCGAATCCTTTCAGGATTCTCCCGGTCGCGGAGCGACCTCGTGACGGTAGCCGTGGACTCGAGTCCACGGTTTCCTCCGCCCCACCGGCCCGCGTCGCGGAGCGACGCCTGAACACGCTTCGGAGCGCGGCTGTGTGCGGAGCACCAGCCGCAGCAGCGTGATAAACTCCTCACGCCTCCGTCTTCGTCCACGCGCTGCGGCTGGTCCTACGGACACAGCCGCGCTCCGCCGAGCGTGGTAGGGCGCGGTGTCCTCACCGCGCCGTGCTGGAATCGGAGGGGCGTTCTCGAACTGGCCCACACCTCACCCCGGCGCGCTGGGGACAGCGTCGCCCTACCCGGCTCACCAGATTCTGCACGCCGGACGATTCGTTGCTTCCGTCCCACCGCAGCGCGGTGGCGGAGCGTGTGATCTCACCGCGCAAAATATACCCACGCCTCGCCAAGAACGGGTGAGCGCGTCGCACCCGCCCGGCGTATCCCATGAGCAGATGTTACCGACGGTAGGGATAGTCCCCATATCGAAGGGCCGGGAGGAGTCGTATTCGAGGCGCGGGTGCGGCCTGACCGGCGGCATCGGAAAGAACAGTAAACTTATGAAAAACATGATCCGTATCCTGATGGCCGTCGTTGTGGCGGCTGCGTTCGTCTGCACCTCCAACGCCGCTGATGAGAAGGTCGGCAAGGGCAAAGGGCCGGCCATCGTCAAAGGCGAGAACGTCCTGATGACGTGTCCGCATTGCAAAGATGACTACGTGGTGAAGCTGACCCAGCCGCCGAAAGGCACCGAGCCGCAGAAGGCTTACGTGGGCACGCACCAGTGCGGCAAGTGCAGCACCAAGCTCACAACCAAGGGCGCGGGCAAGGCCAAGACGGAAGTGACCGAGCACACCTGCAAAGGTTGCGAACACGGCAAGTAGAGCGCCCCGTCTCCACCCGGCGTCGCGACCCGGCGACCCACGCAGGACTGGAATGCTCACGGTCCCGGAGCGACCTCGTGACGGTCGCCGTGGACTGGAGTCCACGGTGGCCTCCGCCCCACCGGCCCGCGGCGGGGTGCGACGCCTCAACACGCCCCTGTTCCAGCGTCGCTCCGCGCCGCGCTCGTTTTCCCTCGCCCCGTCCGTGGGTTGAAACCCACGGCTTCCGGCCCGCCCTCGCTCCGCGAGAAGCCGCGCCGTTGGAATCCTTTCAGGATTCCCCGGAGCGCGGCGGTGTGCGGAGCACCAGCCGCAGCCGCGTGATAAACTCCTCACGCGTCCATCCTCGCCCACGCGCTGCGGCTGGTCCTACGGACACAGCCGCGCTCCCGCACCGCCCGAATCCGTCGCTCCTCGTCTCCATGTCCTAGGCCGAACCGGCCTCCTCAATCCTGAAAGGATTGAAATCATCCAGCCCAGGGTTGCCCACTGGGGCGCTACCCTGGGT
>JANOAY010000367.1:0-4759 GCA_031411375.1 Pedosphaera sp.
ATATTTACCTGATAACCTAAATATTTCACATCCTTTATTCTTTACAGCGTTTGTAATTTCTTATTTCAACATCGTTAAACCCACCTATAAGGATATATTAAAAAACAGGTGGTGTTCTGTTAGTAATTAATCGCGGCACCAACGCCGTGAGCCTCGACGGCTGGCGGCTGACGCGCGGCGTGGAATTTACTTTCACGAACGTCACGCTGCCCGCCGGTGGCTATCTCGTGGTGGCGGCGAATCGCACGAACTTTCTCGCGAACTTTCCCGGCGTGACCAACGTGGTCGGCGACTGGACGGGACGGCTGGCGAATTCCGAGGACAACCTCAGCCTCCTCAACAGCGCGGGTGAGGAAGTGAACGCCGTCCACTACGCCGACAGCGGCGAATGGGCCGTGCGCGCGCGGCTCTCGGCGGACGCGCTCGGCCTGCGCGGCTGGGACTGGCTCGCGCCGCACGACGGTGGCGGCAACACCTTGGAACTGATCAACTCCGCGCGCCCCAATGACCTCGCGCAAAACTGGTCGGTCAGCACCGGCGCGGGCGGCACGCCGGGCGCGATCAATTCCGTGCGCGAGACAAACAGCGCGCCGTTCATCAGCCGTGTGGCGAATTTCCCGCTCGTCCCGCGCTCCACCGACAGCGTGAAGATCACCGCGCGCATTGACGACGAACTGACCACCGGCCTGACCGTCACGCTCTTCTACCGCAATGCCTCCTCCGCCTCGCCGCCCGCGTTCAGTTCGCTGACCATGTTCGACGACGGCGCGCACGCCGACGATCTCGCGGGCGACGGTTTGTTCGGCGCGACCATTCCGGCGGCGGCCAACAACGCGGTCATCGAGTTCTACGTTTCCGCGACTGACAGCGGCGCGCGCAACCGTCTCTGGCCCGCGCCCGCGCGCAACGCGCCTGATCTCGGCGGCGCCATTCTCCCGCAGACCAGCGGCGCGAACGCGGTCTATCAGGTGGACGACTCGAACTATTCCGGCACGCAGCCCTACTACAGAATTGTCCTCATCGAGTCGGAGCGCGCGTTCCTCGCCAGCATCTCCGGCAGTCTGCAAAACAGCGACGCGGCGGCGAACGGCACCTTCGTCTCGGTCGATCCGAACGGAACGGAGCAGCATCACCGCACCGGATTCCGCCGCCGTGGCGCGGGCAGTCGCGGCGCGGCGGTGCCGAACTACCGCCTGAACTTCGCCGCCGATGATCGTTGGAAAGGCGTCACGGCGATCAATTTGAATTCCCAATATCCGCACTCGCAGGTCGCCGGTTCGGCGCTCGCCGCGCTGTCGGGCTTGCAGGCGGAATACCAGAAGCCCGTGCAGGTGCGCGTCAACAACGTCAACCTGCTCGGCGCAAATTCCTACGCGCAGCAGGAAGTGCCGGATGGTGATTACGCGAACCGCCATTTCCCGAACGACGCGAACGGCAACCTCTATCGCGGCTCCATCGGCGCGCACACCGCCACGCTCGCCTACCTCGGCACCGATCCAAACAGCTACCTGAACGCCGGCTACCGCAAGACCTCGAACGGCGCGGAGTATGATTGGAGCGATTTGATTGATCTGACCGCCGTGCTGAACAACACCCCGGACGCGGACTATGCCGCCTCCGTTTCCACGCGCGTGAACGTGCAGGCCTGGATGAACTACTTCGCCACCTTCTCGCTGCTCGAGAGCCGCGAGACCAGTCTCGGCACGGGCAGCGGCGACGACTTCGGCATGTATCGCGGCGTGTTCGACACGCGCTTTCTTTTGCTCGGCCACGACTTCGACACCGTGCTCGGCCAGGGCGACACGGCGGGCAACGTGAACTCCGACGTCTTCCGCGCCACCGCCGTCGCGTCGGTGAACCGCTTCCTGAAATTCCCCGCCTTCGCGCCGCTCTACTTCCGCACGCTTACGAATCTCATGGCGACCGCGTTCGCGCCGCCCACGGTCAGCGCCACGCTCGATCAACACCTCGGCAGTTGGGTCAGCGCGGGCGTGATTGCGAACATGAAAAACTTTTCCTCCAACCGCAACGCGGGCGTGCGCGCGCAGATTCCAATGGCTCTCACCGTCAATCATGCGCTCGCCGTGCAAGGCGGCTATCCGCGCGCCACCACGGCCTCGACCACGCTCTCCGGCCGCGCCAACGCCATCGCCACGCGCTCCGTGCTGATCAACGGTTCGCCCGCCACTTGGACGGCGTGGACCGCGAGCTGGTCCGGCGCCGTCACGCTCCGGCCCGGCATCAACCGCGTGCTCGTGCAGTCGCTCGACGCGAACGGGCGCGAGTTCGAGCGCGCCTTCCTCGACGTATGGTATGACACCGGCACCACCACCGACGTCAGCGGCATCCTCAGCGGCGACGTGACGTGGACGGCGGCGGGCGGGCCGTATCAGATCACCGGGCCGCTCATCGTGGTCGAGGACGCGCAGCTTACCATCGAGCCGGGCACCACGGTCTATCTCGCGCCAGGCGCGACGCTGACTGTGGACACCGACACCGCACGCCTCTCTGCCCAAGGCACCGAGACGCAGCGCATCCGCATCGGGCGCAATCCCGCCGTGGCCGGCAACTGGGGCAGCCTCAACTTCCTCGATGCCGTCGGCGACAACCGTTTCGCCTATGTGGACTTCGACTCGTGCGGCGGCACGACCATTGGCGGACACACCGCGCAGATTCATGTCAACCGCTCGCGCGTCTTCTTCAGCCACTGCACCTGGCCCGCGACACCCGCCGTGCAATACATCTCCTTCGATGCGTCGTCGTTCATCGTCGAGCATTGCGTCTTCCCGACGTATCCTGCGCCCGTGCCGGCCAGCGACGGGCAGCCGGAAATGTTGCACGGCGTGAACGGCATTCGCGGCGGCGGTTACGGCATTTTCCGCGACAACTATTTCGGCCACACTTGGGGTTTCAACGACACCATTGATTTCACCGGCGGCCATCGCCCCGGCGCGGTGCTGCAAATCATCGGGAACATCTTCGACGGCGCGAGCGACGATCATCTCGACCTCGACAGCACCGACGCGTGGATTGAAGGCAACGTCTTCCTGCACGCGCACCGCGACCCGAACCGCACCGACAATCCGCTCGACACCGCG
Source organism: Pedosphaera sp. (assembly GCA_031411375.1). Lineage (GTDB taxonomy): Bacteria > Verrucomicrobiota > Verrucomicrobiia > Limisphaerales > SIBH01 > JANNGC01. The sequence continues at coordinate 3,099 of JANOAY010000367.1, forward strand.
AGCGCGATTTCCGGCGGCGTGGACACGCTCGGGCAGAACTGCGACTGGACGATCATCAACAATATTTTCTACGACGTGGACCATGTCTTCCTGAATAAAGGCAACTCGACCACGACGGGCAACGCGGGCGGGCGCGTGGCCTTCCTCTACAACACCGTGTCGCACGTCGCACGCGAGAACAGCGGCACGCCCCCGAACCAAATCTCCGTCTTCAACTGGTCGGACAACAACATCGTCCTGCCGCACCCGGACATCGGCGCGGGCCTGTATGCGGCGCACAACATTTTCCACGACGCCACGACGCTGCAACGCTTCTACAACCCGGCGAACTTGAGCGTCATTTTCGAGAACAACCTTTTCCCGCCCGCGTGGCAGGGCACGACCAACGGCTGGAACGGGCCGGGCGCGGGCAACCGCTACATCGATCCGCGTTTGAATCTCGCAGCGCTCAACGGCGTGGCCGTGTCAAATGCCACAGCAGCGCAAGTGCGCCAGGCGTTCCAACTGCTTCCCGGCTCGCCTGCGCTTGGCGCAGGCTTCGGCGCGCGCCACATCGGCGGGTTGAATCCCCCCGGCATCGCCATCAACGCGCCGGAGGGAACGAACACTTCCACAAGCGCAACGGTCATGTTCGGCCCCGGCGGCATTTTCAACTGGGGCACGAACGCGCCGCAGCCCTTCGGCTGGACCGCCTTCCGCTGGAAGCTCGACAACGGCCCGTGGAGCGCGGTCATTCCCGTCACCAATTTTCCGCCGTTCACGAACCTCCCGTCCATCACGTTGAGCAATCTCAGCAACGGCCCGCACACCGTCTATGCCGTGGGCCGCAACGACGTGGGCTTTTTCCAAGATGACCTGTTCGTGTATCCGACCAACTCCTCGTTCGCCTCGAACATCACCGCCTCGCGCACCTGGGTCGTGGACACAAACTTGAATCGGCTCATCATCAGCGAAGTGCTGGCGAACAACGGCGAGGCCGTGCCGATGGCGGGAGGATTTCCTGACCTGATCGAATTGCAGAACGCCGGCACGAAGCCCGTGGTGCTCGACGGCCTGAGCCTCACCGACGACCCGCTCGTGCCGCGCAAATATGTTTTCCCCGCCGGCACCACGCTTGCGCCCGGCGCATTCCTGACGCTCATCGCGGCGAGCGGCGAGGCGGCGGGTCAGACGTTCCTCGGCTTCAGTCTCCGCGACACCGGCGAAGGCGTGTATCTTTACGACGCGCCGATCAGCGGCGGCGGATTGCGCGACTCGGTGGTCTTCGGCTGGCAGTTGCCCGCCCGTTCCATCGGACGTCTCGCGGATGGAACATGGGCGCTGAACGTGCCGACCTTCGGCGCGGAGAACGTCGTGCAACCCGTCGGCGATTCCTCGCGTTTGAAAATCAACGAGTGGCTCTCCGCAGCGGGCGGCATTTTCCAGAGCGACTTCATCGAGCTGTTCAATCCCGACCCGCTGCCCGTCGCGCTGGGCGGGCTGGCGCTCTCACACATTCCGCAAAGCACGCCGCTGGAGAGTCCGATTGCGCCGCTCAGTTTCATCGCCGGCGGCGGCTGGCGCGCGTTCATCGCGGACGAAGACGCGGCGGCGGGTGCGGACCATGTGAACTTCAAACTCTCGGCGGAAGGCGGCTGGATTTCCCTCGCGCGCGCCGACGG
>JANOAY010000368.1:0-4525 GCA_031411375.1 Pedosphaera sp.
CCACGGTTCACCGTGAGGCTGAGGTCGTTCACGGCCACGACCTCGCCGAAGCGTTTCACGAGATGGATGAGTTCAATCATGGCGCGGTGGTCTGGCGCAGGCCGACGAGGGCGTTGTTGATGAGCACGAGGTCACCGGGGAATTCCGCGCGCAACAACTCCCCGACCGGGCTGATGAAAAACGTGATGCGCCAGCGGTCCAGGAATTTTGTCTGGAGCCGGTAGGCGCGCACGCGATTCGCGCCGACGAGAATGGAATCGTTCCGCGCCTCCCAGCGCAGGCCGAGCGATTGGGCGGAGAATTTATTCGTGCCCAGCGGCACGCCCATCGCGCCCACCATTGCGGGGAACATCGGCCCGCCGAGTTCGCCGAGCAGCTTTTGCGGCTGCTGAAAATCGGCGAAGCGAAAGGTCTGGTTGATTTGATCGCCGCCCGCGTCCACATGCAGGCGCACGGTCTGCGCGCTGGAGTTGGCGAAGAGTTCATACACGTCGGGCCGCATGGAGACGTGCGCGTCGAAGGTCTGCCACGTCTGGTTCGTGTCGAGCCGCAGGCGGAAGCTGAAGCGCGTGCGCGTGGGAAAATCCGGCAGCGTCAGCGCGCCCTCGAAGTCCAGCGAGTAGTAGGCGAGTTCCTCCACGAGTCCTTCGAGCGGGTTCTCGTCATCGGCGAGACGCTGGCCGGTGGCGAGTTCCTGGCCCACGTCGGGCCGCCAGTGGCAGTAGCCGATGACGTTGGTGCCGTGGCGGATTTCCAGATTGGAAGCGTCGGGCGCGGTGAGAATTTTTTTCCAGACCATCGCCGCCGGCACGCCGCCGGGCTGACGCCGCTCGCCGAATTCCGTGCGCCAGAGCCAGACGGTCATCGTCACCCAGAACACGGTGACGGCCACAAGCCAGAGGCGCAAACGCATGGGTCAGGGCGGAGGAATGACCAGCGCCTGGCCGGGGCGCAGGCGGCGCTCATCAATCGTGGGGTTTGCCGATTGCAGCGCGGCGGTGGAGATGCGGTAGCGGCGCGCGATGCTGCCGAAATTTTCCCCGGCGGAAATGGTGTGCAGCTTGCGCGTGGAGGAAGGCGGCGGCGTTGGCGCGCGCGCGGTGGCATCGGTGCGCGTGGCCGTGTCCGTGCGGGCTGGAGAAACTTCCGCGCGCGCGGTGCTGGGCGGCGCGATCACGGGCGGAACATAGGGCGGCGCATTCGTCGGCAAGCCCCGGCTGGCGTAGTAGGTCTGCCACGATTGCAGTTGTTGCTTGAGCACCTGGTTCTCGGCGCGCAGGTCGTCCACGGTCTTCTGCAAGTTCTGCGTCGAGACGGGCGTGATGACGGTCTTGGCCAGTTCGCGCTTGCACTCCTGGATGCGCTGGCGCGCAAGATCCGCCGAGGGCATGTCGCCGCGCAAGGTCACGGCTTTTTGATAGTGATAAAGTGCCGCCGCGTAATCGCCCTGCTGTTGTTCGTAGAGAATGCCCAGCTCGAAATGCGCCGAGGCGGAACGCGGGTTCACGTCGAGCGCCTTCTCAAAACCTTCAATCGCGCCCACGTAGTCGCGGGCTTGCAGGCGATTCTTGCCGCGCAGGAAGTACGGCTCCTTCTGCTCGTCGCCGCCGCCTGCGCCCGGACGGCAGCCCGCCAGCGCGAAAGCAAACGCGCAGCAGAGCATCAGCAAAATGGAGCGGCGAAACAGCACGGCGCGTAAACTAGACGAACGGATTTCCCGACGCAACGCTGGCGGGGCCATCAATCACTTCGCCAATCCCAGTTCCTTCCGCACCGCCTGCACGCCTTCGCACATATTTTTAATTTTTTGCCGCGCCGCCCAGCGCGCGGTCTGGCTCAGGCCGCAGTCGGGGGCGAAGGAGAGGCGGTCGGCGGGCGCGAACTGCAGACACGCGCGCACGCGGTCGGCGACGTCGGCGGGCGTCTCGATGTAGTAGCTCTTCACGTCAATGATGCCGACGGCCACATCCTTCTTCACGGCGATGGCGCGGATGAGTTCGAGTTCCGAAAACTCGCGGCTCGCCATCTCGACGTGAATTTCATCCACGGCCAGTTCGAGGAACGCGGGAAACATCGGGGCGTAACGGCGCGGGCCGACGGCGCGGGCCTTGTAATTGCCGAAGCACAGGTGCGTGGAGAGATGGCACTGGCCGGCGACGGACTCGACAGTGCGATTAAAAATCTCCACGAAGCGCTTCGGGTCTTCCTTGTGCGCGTAGCAGCTCATGGACGGCTCATCCACGGTGATCTCGCGGCAGCCGGCTTTCACGAGCGCGGCCAGTTCGTCGCGCACGAGCGGGAGCAGCGCCTCGGTCAGAGCGTAACGGTCGCGGTAGTGCGCGTTCGGGAGCAGACGTCCGCTGAGCGTGTAGGGGCCGGGGACGCTGGCCTTCAGGGTGGTTGAAGGTTGAAGGTTAAAGGTTGAAAGTTTGGTGAGGCGTTGCAGGCGTTGGAAATCTTCTGCCGTGCCGAGGCCGCGCGGGGCTTTGAGTTCGCCGGTGACTTTATGTTTGCCTCGCTGGTCGTGCGCGGGCGGGCCGAAGCGGCGGGGCGGAGCGGATTCCAGTTCGATGCCCTCAATGAATCCGTAGAACGACAGATTGAAATCGAGCCGCGTCTGCTCGCCGTCGGTGATCACGTCCAGGCCCGCGTCTAGCTGGTCGCGCACGGCGATGCGCACGGCGTCGTCCACAAGTTCCGCGCGGTCGCTTTCGCCGAAGCGGTCGAGGTGCTCGCAGGCGAATTCGAGCCACGAGGGAAAAGGATAGCTGCCAATGACGGTGGTGCGAAGCGGTTGTGATTTCATGCGTGCGGAAGGATGGTTATTTGGCAGGCCCGGCGCAAGCGTGCCTCAAACACGAGACTGGAAAGTCTCGTAACCCGCCGACACGAATGCCGGCTTTCCAGCCGGCAGGTGGCGAGGCTTTCGAGCCTCGTCGTCCTGCTTCTCTCCGACGCCTTGGTGTTTTGCCGCTTGAGCTTCCCGCCCGCTCGCGCATCTTGTGCGGCGAAGACTCGAATGCGTGCGAACACATCACTCGGCGGACTGGCTTGGCTCCTCGTCTTCACGCTCCTCCACACAACCGGCGCGCGCGCGGCGGAACTCACCAACGCCCGCCAGCATTCACCACCTGCCAGTATTCCAACTGCATCGCCGAGTGCGAGCAGGCCATCGCCAGCTTTGAATACGAGGAAGAGTGGCGCGTGCTGCTGGTGAAGTCGCTGGCCGCCTCGGGCCAGTACGACAAGGCCGGGCAAATCATCTCGAACGCGCTCGACCGTTACTCTTGGAGCATTCCCATCCGGCTGCTCGCGCATGAAGTCCTGCCCTACGCCGGGGCCACGAATCGCGCGGACCAAGTGTTGCGCGAGATTGAATCGCTGGTCAGTTCACGCACCGACACCCGCGCCCGCACCGCCGACACGATGGTGGCGATTGGCCGCGCCATCCTGCTGCTCGGCGCGGACCCGCGCAAAGTGCTCGACAACCTGTTCGAGCCGGCGCGCAAGGCCGCGCCCGAGAATCGCGACGTGTATCTCGCGATGGGCGCGCTTGCGCTCGCGAAGCACGATTACAATCTGGCGGCGAAACAGTTTGGCGCGGGCCTGAAGAAATTTCCCGGCGACCCGGACATGCACTTCGGTCTCGCGGAAGCGTTTCAGTCCGGTGACCGCAAGGAGATGTTGAAGAACCTCAACGCCACGCTGACGAAGAACACGAACCACGTCGGCGCGCTGCTCATGCTCGCGCGCCATCTCATCGCGGGCGAGGAATACGTGGATGCCGAGGGATTGCTGGAGCGCGCGTTCGCCGTGAATCCGTGGCAGCCCGAGGCGTGGGCTTACCGCGCGGTCATGGCGCATCTGCGCAGCGATGCCGAGGGCGAGAAGTCCGCGCGCGAGAACGCGCTGAAGTTTTGGGCGACGAATCCTGAAGTGGATTACCTCATCGGGCAGAACCTTTCGCAGAAATATCGTTTCGCGGAGGGCGCGGCGTATCAGCGGCGGGCGTTGTCGTTCAGCATGGGTTACGTCCCGGCGCGCATCCAACTCGCGGAGGATTTGCTGCGGCTCGGCGACGAAGACGAAGGCTGGCGGCTCGCCGAGGAAGCGCACAAGCACGACGAATACGACGTGACGAGCTTTAACCTCGTCACGCTCAAGGACAAACTCGCGAAGTACCGCACGCTGACCAACGCCGACTTCATCGTCCGCATGAGCACGAACGAAGCGCCGGTTTATGGCGAGCAGGTGCTGGCCTTGCTTACGCGCGCGAAGTCGAATCTCACCGCGCGCTACGGCGTCACGCTGCCGCGCCAGACCATCGTGGAAATTTTTGCCGAGCAGCGCGACTTCGGCGTCCGCACATTTGGCATCCCGGACAATCCCGGCTACCTCGGCGTGTGCTTCGGCGCGGTGGTCACGGCGAACAGTCCCGCGACACAACTGGCGACCCCGGCGAATTGGGAGGCGGTGCTGTGGCACGAGTTCACGCACGTCATCACGCTCACCATGACGAAGAACA
>JANOAY010000369.1:0-5237 GCA_031411375.1 Pedosphaera sp.
CAAATGGGTGATCAAGGACGCCGTGCGAAAATCACCCCGCAAAGCAAAGCACTGATGCAATACGTTCTCATCATCCACGAAGTCGCCGACTACCCGGCTTGGAAAAAAGTTTTCGACGGAGCCGCCGCGATTCGGAAAGAGGCGGGCGAACGCTCGTTTCAGGTTCTGAAATATCAAAACGACGCCAGCCGCATCGTCCACTTCTCCGCGTGGACTTCGCTTGAGGACGCGCGCCGCTTTTTCGAGTCACCCAAGCTCGTCCGCATTCGCACCGAAGCGGGCGTCCAAGCTCCCGAGTTTATTTACTTGGAACAGATCGAGGCGGGGACGCTCTGATCGAACCGGCACGGAAGAACCGTTCACTGAAACTTCAGCACATTCTTGATCCCGGTGGCCTTGCCAATGAGCAGCTCCTTCGCCTTCGACAGTTCGTAGCGTCCCGAGATGATCGCGCGCACCGCGTCCGGCCAGCGCTCCATGAAAATGCCGAGGTCGTGGATGGCATTCTCGAAGGCGTCGCGGCCGGCGTTCACGGAGCCGAGCAGCACCTGGTTTTTCAACACCATGTTCCGCATGATGAATTCGCCATCAATGCTGATCTCGGGCAGCGGGTGGCCGGGGATGCCGGTGAACACGTAGATGCCGTTCAGGCCGAGCACCTTGAGCACGTCGAAGCCAATTTTCGCGCCACCGACCGCTTCATAAACGACGTCGATGTTGCCGAGCATCGCGGCCAGCTCTTCCGGCGACGTGGTCTCGGAGGAAATGTATTTCACGCCGAAACTCTCGACGAGTTCCGACTTGGGATTCGGCGCTTTCGAACGCGAATAAACGTAGGTGTCGAAGCCCGCAACCTTGAAGGCCATCGCGCCGAGAATGCCAATCGGTCCCGCGCCGAGCACCACGGCCTTGTGGCAATGGCCGGGGGCGAGTCCCTTCACAATCGGGCACTCCCAGTGGAGGCGCTTCTGGATGTGCCAGATTTGAATGAGTGATTTTTCCGCGACGGTCAGCGGCTCGATCATCACCGCGACCTCGCGCAACGCGGGCGGGACAACGCACAGATATTTTTCCTGGTCCACGACGTATTCCGTCATGAAGCCGTGATACTCCTTGATGCCGCGTTCGACGAAATCTCCCGTGGTGCAGAAGTCCGAGCGGTCGTTGCGGCACGAGACGCAGGAGTCGTGATTGCACGGGCGGCGCACCATCGGCACCACCAGATCGCCGGGCGAGATACGATGCACCTCCGCGCCCACTTCGGTCACAAAGCCCAGCGCCTCGTGGCCGAGCACGAGATGCTCGGAGCCGGTCGGCGGATTGCCATAGTCAAAGCGGCAAATCTCGCGGTCGGTGCCGCAGATGCCGACTTCGATGGTTTTGAATTTGACCTCGGTGGGCAGGGAGATTTCCGGCGCGGGATGCTCGATCAATCCCACGTCGCGTTTCTTGGCGTTGACAGCAATGGCTTTCATCAGGGGCGCGGAGTGTGGGGAGCGTGCGGAGTGAATTCAACTTTTGAAACGCAGGGAGTTGACGCCATTCGCTTCTTTCCTTCCTGTCAGGCAAACACGGATTGCGGACCGGCCGCGCACCATTATTCTGCCAGCGCATGAAACGACTGATGTTGCTCCTCGCGCTCGCCCTCGGCCTCGCCACCGCGCGCGCGCAGATTTATCTGGATGACGCCGAACTGCGGTTGAGCCGCACCCGCGCGCGCCTCCAACTGGAAGACCTGCAAAATTTCGGCACCAATGTCACCGGCCAGTTGCGCGTCGTCCTCTACGCCACCGAGGAAGAGTGGGGCGACACGCATCATCGGAAGGCCGTGGCCAGCTTTGCCCTGGCGCGGCTGCAACCGGGAGAAATCCGCCATCGCATTCGCAAGACCGTGCGCCTGAGCCGCCCGCGCTGGGGCTGGTCCTGGCTGACCGTGACAGTGCAAGAACGCGGGCAGGATGAGACGGGGAAATACCGCTGGTTCACGCGCGATCATCTGGAGTTCGACGACCCGGTTTATTTCGCGCCGCGCCTGCGCGAATTTTTCTGGCCGTTTTAAGCGGTCACTTCGCCGCCGTCTGCGTCAGGCCTTTGAGCGGCACGGGAACGAACGAGCGCACCAAGGAATTGCTCTTCACCGCGTAATCGTAAATCCGCACCGTGCCGTCGAAGCCACCGGTGGCGAGCCAGTTCGTCGTGGAGCTGAAAGCGAGGGAGAAGATCGCGCCTTCGTGGCCTTTGAACGTGCCGGTCCTCTTGCCGTCTTTGCCGGCGGTGTACACACGCACTTCGGGAGACGCCCCGGCCACGGCGATGTTGGTGCCGTCCGGCGACCACGCGATGGCTTGTACCGGGCCGCCCAGGCGATCGTATTCCTTGATGAGATTCACGTCGTTGTTTCCAGCGGTGCGGCCCTGATTTTCGGAGATTTTGTAGATGCGGGCCGCGCCGTTGTCACCGCCATAGACCACGGTGTCCTCCTTCGGGTGGCGCGCGAAACAGAGCGCGCCTTCGAGCAGCTTGTTGATGTCGTCAATGAACTGGCCGTTCGAAACCTCGATCAATTTCATCGCCTTGTCGCGGCTGCCGCTGAGCATCCGCTTGCCGTCCACGAGGAAGGTGGTGCTGAAAACCCAGTCGCTGTGGTTGTCGAACTTCATCAATTCCTTGCCGTTCTTCACGGAGAACACGCGCACGGATTTGTCCGCGCCGCCCACGGCGACGCGCTCTGAGTCCGGTGAAAACGAAAGGCCGTAGAGCGAATCAATCGACGCCTTGATCGAACGAACCAATCCGTTCGTGGCCGTGTCCCAAAGTTGAATTTCGCCAAAAAGCGCGGGCGCACCGCCGGACACGCCGAGCAGTTTGCCATTCGGCGAATACACGATGGATTCGATGCGTGGCGATTCGCCGAGCAAACGCGCAACGATGTTGGTGCCGCCGACTTCATGAATGAGCACTTCGTGATAGCCGGAAACGGCGAGTTGCTTGCCATCGGGCGAGAAGGCGAGCGCAGAGACGACGGGTGCGCGCGTATAAACCGGCGGCTCAGTCAGCTTGAAGGAGTTGGCCTTCGCAGGCGTGTCGTCCGTTGCACCTTCCAAAATCCAGCGCGTGAAGAGAGCGACCTCCGCCTTCGTGAGCGGGTCGCCCTCTTTAGGCATCGAAGGTTCTTCCCCAGTAATTTCATCGATGACGAGGCTGTCCTTGATGTTGTTCGGCTTGAAGCCTGCGCCGTGTTTGCCGCCCTTGGCGAACGCCGCGTGCGTGGTGAGATCGAGTTCGCCCTTCAACTTGCCGGGATGATGGCAGCCCGTGCAACTCCGCTTGAGCACCGGCACGAGGTCACGGTAGTAGCTCACGGGCGTTTCTGCGGCGTGCACAGCCAGTGTTGTGGCACAGCACAGGGCAAGGATGTTTCGCAACGAGTTCATTTCAATTAAGGCTCTTTAGGCGCGGCGACAGAGTTGGTCGTAGCCACTTCAACAACAGGCGGCGCAATGGCCAGCCGGACGCCTGCTGTCTTGTGGCGGTAAATCCGGTCGTTGAACATCGCGGCACCTTGAATCGTGATCGTCGCGTTGGTCGTGGGCTTCGCCTGCTCCGTCGCGACAAAGGTCAGTGTCGTGTCGGCGGCGTTGGCGGCGATGTTGGTGCCCCCCACTGTCACGCCCGCAGGGAGGCCGGTGAGCGTCAGCGGGATTTCACCCGCGTAACCGCGCCGCTCCACATTCACTTTCATGGTCACGTCGTCGAAATTCGTCGCGCCCGGACGCGCGGCGTTCAGGCCCAGCTTGGTTTGCGACGCGGTCAGCACAAAGGGAATCTGCGTCACGGCCACGGCCACCGGCTGACTGAACTGCACAACGGACTGGCCATTGTTCGGGGCTTCGCCGCGCACCAACACGGTTCGCACACCTAGTTCCGAATTCACATTCGCCGTCAGCTTGAGTTGCGCGGTGCGGGCGTCGCTTTTCACCGTCAGTTCCTTCACGGCGATATTCTTGGTGATTGGCTCACGCCCGACCGTAAAGCCGACGACGGAAACTTTGACATCCTGCGTGAAGCCGGCCTGCCGGCTCACCAGCACATCAATGGTCGCGGACTGCAACTGATCCATGCCCGCGCCGACGGTCAGCGCATCGATGGTGAACGGCGCGGTTTCGAGCACGCTCAGGAAACCCTGCTTGAACGCGCGCTCGGTGGCGGCTTGCGGCTCAATGGCCGTGGCGTTGGCGATGAGTTCCTTGCCGCCGCTCGTCGCGCTGGCCACCACTCGCAACGGCACGCTGCCCATCGCCGCATCCGGCGTGGCGCTGATCAGCAAGTCTCCGTCACTCCGCCCAGCGGAGATGACAATTGGTTCTGTGCTCACACCATCTGGCAAATCACGCGCCGCCACACGCACCGGGCCATCGAAACCCGCGCGGACAATTTCGCAGCGCACGCGCGCGCGTCCATTGCGGTTGACCCGCACCACGTCAGGAAAATATTTGGCGATGAGCGATGCACCAGCCGCCGCGCTCGGCGGACGAACCGCGAGCCGATACGCCGTGTTGCTCCCGCCCCGCCCCGTCAGGTCGGTGATGGTCACCGTGTATTCCGTGTTCTTCTTCGCGTCGAACTCGATGCGCGCGTCTGAGCCGGCGGCATCATCATTCCGGGCGACGAGTGTTTCGCCGGCGAAGACCGCGAGCAGCGCGTCCAGTGGCGAACCGAAACGCCGCGCCTCGACTTCGGCGATCAGTTTGCCATCCGCCGCAGCTTTGAAGGTGAAACGGTCCGAATCCTTCGGAGCACCGATGCGACCATTGATCACGACGGGCGCGATAACCGCGTTGGAGTTGGTGCCTTCGTTCGGCTCCTTCTCGGTGAACTCCGGCAGGTCGCGCACATCGAACTGAATCGGATTGGAGAGTCCGCGCGGCGTGTTCAGGCGAATCTCCTGCCGGCCGAGCGGCGAGTTGGCGTCGATGTCCAGCGTCACCCGTTCCGCGCCCTGCATGTTGCGGCCCGTCACGACAATCTCGACCGGCTTCCCGCGCTGACCGCCGAAGGGAAAAATGTAATCGACGAACGGCAGCACGCCGACAAAGAGGCGATACTTGTAGTCGCCGCCACCGCGATATTGAAAGTCGCGCAACTGCGCGATGTAGTCGCCGTCCTCGGGCGCGGTGAATTCGACGAGCGAATCGAAGCCACGCGCATCCTCGTCGCGCGCCAGTTCTTTGCCCTTC
>JANOAY010000370.1:0-9207 GCA_031411375.1 Pedosphaera sp.
GTCGTGGACGGGCGTGCGCGTGCGCGACCTGTTCGAACGCGCCGGCGTTCAACACGGAGCCACGCACGTGATGGAGCATGCCGAGTTCGGGTACACGACCAACATCCCGCTAGCTGACATCACCACCGACCAATCGACCGGCCAGCTTCTCGAAGTTGAAGATGTTTTCGCAGAAGTAGAGCGTGATGGCGTTCGCGCCAATCCAAACGAACGGCACGGCCCACTTCTGCTTGCCCCACACGTCAATCACCTGATGAAACACACCGAGCAGGATCGCGCTGTAGCCGCCCGCCACGAGCACGAAGGAGGAGGTCCAAATCTTTTTCACCACGGGAAATTGAAAGCCCCAGATGAAACCGAGCAGCACCATGATGACGCCGGCACTCACGAGCCAGAGCGACTTGTGGCGCGCGCAGTCGCACGGACGCCGAAGCCACAGGCCCGCCAGCACGCCGAGCAGGCAGGTGGCGATGGCCGGCAGCGTGCTCAACAAACCTTCGGGGTCCCACGTTCCGTCCCACTTCTTGCCGGGCAGGTAGTTCGCATCCACCCAGTTCGACAAATTTTGTCCCGGCTCGACCACGCCCGCGCCGATGCCCGGCACCGGCACAAAGGTCAGCAGCGCCCAGTAGCCGACGAGCAGCGTGGCGCACGCGGCCACCAGTCCGCGCCAGCGCAGATTCAGAAAGAGCAGCGAGGCGAACAGGTAGCAGAGCGCGATGCGGTTCAGCACGCCGAGCAGGCGGATTTCCGGCCAGAGCTTGCTCACGCCGCCAGCGTAAATCAGCGCCAGCAGGAAGAGCACCACGAAGCGCCGCAGCACGCGCCGATGCGCCGCCGCCCTGCCCTCCTGCTCCACCAGCCGCGTGAGCGAAAAAACCAGCGACACGCCGACGATGAAAACAAACAGCGGGAAAATCAGATCGTAGAAACGGAACCCCGCCCACTCGACGTGCTCCAGTTGCGTGCCCGCGAAATTTCCCGCCGCCGCGAGCGCGCCTTCCTTGTCGCGAGACATTTCCTGCAACGCCGCCGCGAGCGAATCGCCGCCGAGAATCCAGAACATGTCGAAGCCGCGCAGCGCATCCACGGAGAGGACGCGCGGGCTTTTGGCCGGAACCACGGCGGGGACGGGATGGGTTTCGTTCACGCGCCGGTTTTCTCATTCCGCCCGGCCCAAGGCAACACAGGTGTCGCGCTCCCAGACTCGTGGCGAATGTCTGGCGAAAGAAACTACAGTTTCTCGCTGCTCAAGACCACGCGCAGCAAAGAGGAGCGTCCCGGCGCGAGCGTGATTTTGTTCCGCCCCACGTTGCCGGATTCCACGCAGACCATCTGAAGATATTCGTCGTCGCCGAAATCGGGCATCTGCGCCGCCTTGGCGATCCACGGATTCCAGACCACGGTCGAATTTGAGCCGGATTTCTCGACGAGAATTTTCCGGCCCAGCGCCTGGTCGCGAATTTCCACTTTGCCCGTGGTGTCGAGGTAGGTGCGGTCCACTTCGGCGGCGAAGCGCACCTCGCTGAACTGCTCGGTGTGGGGCGCGTAGTTTTCCACCTTGTCGAGGTAGTCCGCGCCCTTCAGCCCCACCACAACAGTCTGCACGATGTCACCGACGGTGAAGTAGGTGTGGAGACAGTTCTCGAAAGTGAACTCCTGATCGCGCGCGCAGTTGGTGACGATCAGATCGAGCTTGAGCTGGTCGGTCACAGTCACGACGTAGTTCGCCGTGAACGGAGGCCACATTCCGCCCGCGCTCGTCTCGGGCAGGCTGAAGCGCAGCGTGGCCCCGCCGCTCGGCAGCGCGCTCGTCTCGTGCAGCACCCAGTCGGTCTGGCGCGCGAAGCCGTGTGCCGGCTCGCCCTCGCGTGGCCCGAACCACGGCAGAATGATCGGCACGCCGCCGCGAATGGGCTGGCCGGGCGCGAAGCGGCTGCACTGGCTCATGAAGAGGAGCGGCGGCTGGCCGTTGATCTGGAAATTGGTGACGTGCGCGCCGTGGAGATAAACCTCGGCGCGCGCCTTGTCGCTGGTCACTTCGATCTTCGGCAGCTCGCCATTGCCTTCGATGATGGAGACGCGACCGGGGATTTCAAATCGCCGCAGCGCTTCGAGTGCATTGCCGTTCGCCATAGTTTGCGAAGGATAGTCACGGCGGGAATTTCGGCCCAAGCAATTTCTTGGCGATGCGGACGAGCTTTGTGAAATTGCGCCAGAGACCGCTTTCCAACGGAACGCCACCCGGCCTACAGTCTTCGCATGAACTCCACTTCCATTTGCAGCGCGCTCCTGATCGGTCTCTGGGCGCTCGCGGGTGAATCCATTTTTGCGGCGGAAAATTCTCCACGCGTGCAACTGCTCCGCACGCCCGGCGGCGGACTCCAGCCGCAGGCCGTCGTCGATGCGCACGGGGTATTGCACCTCGTGTATTTCAAAGGCGAGGCGAAGGCGGGCGACTTGTTTTACGTGCGCCAACCGCCGGGGCGCGATGACTTCTCCGCGCCGCTGCGCGTGAACAGTCTCGACGCGTCCGCGATCGCCGTCGGCACCATTCGCGGCGCGCAGCTGGCCGTATCCTCGGACGGCCGTGTGCATGTGGCGTGGAATGGAACGAAGGCGGTGGAAGGCGCGCCACACACCGGCGCTCCGATGTGGTATGCACGGCTGGATGGCGCGGGTACCGCCTTCGAGGCGCAACGCGATGTGATGCAATTCACCGGCGGCCTCGACGGTGGCGGTGCGATCGCGGTGGCTGGCGGCCTGAACGTGTTTGTCTTCTGGCACGGCGCGACGCCGGATAACACGCGGGGCGAGGAAGGCCGCGGCGTGTTCATGACGCGCTCAACCGACGGTGGAAAAACTTTCGCGCGGGAAACCAAAATCAATCCGCGCGACACCGGCGCGTGCGCGTGCTGCGGAATGCGCGCCCTGGTGGATGACGCGGGAAACTTGTTCACGCTCTACCGCGCCGCGGGCGGCAAGGTGAACCGCGATGAAACGCTGCTGCTCTCGCGCGACCGGGGCCGCAGCTTCGAAGTGGTGAGTGACCACAGTTGGAAAGCGGCCACCTGCCCGATGAGCAGCGCGGCCTTGATCACGAGCCGGAGCGGAACCGTGGCCGCGTGGGAAACGGCGGACCAAGTCTATTTCCTCACGCTCGATCCCAAGACGCAACAGCCCTCGCGTCCCACCGCCGCGCCGGGCGTGGGCAAGCGCAAGCATCCCGTCGTCGCCGCAAACGCAAAGGGCGAACTGCTCCTCGCGTGGACGGAAGGCACGGGCTGGCAGCGCGGCGGCTCCGTGGCGTGGCAGATGTTCGATGCGAGCGGCAGTTCGCTGGCGGAAAAAGGCCGCGCGCCGGGCGTGCCGGTCTGGGGCCTCGCGGCGGCGGTGGCGAAAGCGGACGGGACGTTTGTGATTTTCTACTGAAAGTCAGCGCGCTGCCGGGCCGACCGTTAAATGCTTGGAGTGCATTTGGAAATTCCCACCGACGCGAGACTCGAAAGTCTCACAACCTGCCGGCTGGAAAGCCGGCGTTACGTCACTCAAGACAACCCAGATTGTTCAAAAAAGTGATTGCACGCGAATTTTCGATTGCTACATTCCGCCTCCGCTTTTGGTAAAGCGGCGCAGTTTTTAACCATTAACAGACAATTGCTCTTTGTATGGCAGGACAACGTATCCGTATCCGGCTGAAGGCGTATGACCATCGCGTCATTGACCAGTCAGCCCATGAAATCGTCGAGACCGTGAAGCGCAGCGGCGCCCGCGTCGCCGGCCCCATCCCGCTTCCCACCCGCGTGGAACGCTTCACCGTGCTGCGCTCGCCGCACTCGGACAAGAAATCCCAGGAAACCTTCGAGCAACGCACGCACAAGCGCCTGCTCGACATCCTGGACCCCACGGCCAAGACGGTGGACGAGCTGAAGAAGCTGAACCTCCCCGCCGGCGTGGACATCACCATCAAAATCTGAGCGGCTCTCAACTCTAACTTTTAACCACAAGATTTTATGCCTCTCGGACTTATTGGAAAAAAATTGGGCCAGACCCGCGTGTATGACGCCACCGGCGTGATGCACTCCGTGACTGTCGTGGATGTCGGACCGAATCGCGTGATTCAGGTCAAGACCCAGGGCGGCAACGACGGCTACAACGCCGTGCAGCTCGGCATTTTTGAGCAGAAGGAACAGCGCGTCACCAAGCCGCTGCTCGGTCACTTCAAGAAACACGGCACGCCCGCCTTCAAGCGGATCAAAGAATTCCGCGACTTCTCCAAGGAAGTGAAGAGCGGCGATATCGTCGGCGCGGATCTTTTCTCTGTCGGTGATTTCATTGATGCCATCGGCACCACGAAGGGCCGCGGCTTTGAAGGTGTCATGAAGCGCCACAACTTTGCCGGCGGCCCCGCCACGCACGGCGCGAAAGGCTGGAAGCGCCGCTCGGGTGCCATCGGCTGTCGTTTGTTCCCCGGCACGGTGAATCGCGGCATGAAAATGCCCGGTCACATGGGCCAGGTGCAGCGCACCACGCAGAACCTCGAAGTCATCCAGGTTCGCACCGAAGATCATCTCTTGCTGATCAAGGGCGCAATTCCCGGATCGAATGGTGATTACGTCATCATCCGCGAGTCGAAGAAGATGAACCGCGAATACGTCGTCAAGCGCCGCGCGGAACTCGAAGCCAAGGCCAAGGCCGCACCCGCGAAGAAAGCCAAGGCCGCACCCGCGAAAGCCGCAGCCAAGAAGTAATTAAGGAGCCATGAAAATCTCAGTCAAAGACATCAAAGGTAAGCAGGCGGGCGAACTTGAAACTCGCTTCACACTTGTCGAAGGCGGCAAAGGCACGCAGGCCGTTCACGACGTCGTGACGGCCTACCGCGCCGCGCAACGCAGCGGCACGGCTTGCACCAAGACGGCTGGCGAAGTCGCCGGCACGAACAAGAAACCGTGGAAGCAAAAAGGCACGGGCCGCGCCCGCGCCGGCTCGTTCCAATCCCCGCTGTTCGTCGGCGGCGGCGTGGTCTTCGGCCCGAAGCCCCGCGACTTCACGAAGAAGGTTTCCAAGACCACGAAGCAACTCGCCCTCCGCAAGGCGCTCACCGAGCGTTTGAACGCGGGCGACGTGATCGTGGTGGACGACTTCAAACTGGCCACGCCCAAGACGAAGGATTTCGTCGGCGTGCTGGCCGGGTTGGAAGTTAAAAAGACCACGCTCATCGTGACCGACACCGCCAACCAGAACCTCGAACGCGCCTCCCGCAACGTCGAGAACGTCGAAGTCACGACCAGCGACTTCGTGAACACCTACCAACTGCTCCGCAGCGACAAACTCGTCTTCACGCGCGGCGCTTTCCAGAAACTCGAAGAACGCCTCCAGAAGTAACATGAACGCTTTCGACATCATCAAGACCGTCCGCGTGACGGAAAAAGGCACCCGCCAGGGCGAGAAGCTGAATCAATACACCGTGGTCGCCGACCCGCGTGCGAACAAGATTCAGATCCGTCAGGCCGTGCAGGAACTGTTCAAGGTCAAGGTCGTGCGCGTGAACACGCTCAACGTCCGCGGCAAAATCCGCCGCCAGCGCCGCGCGGACGAGGGTTGGACCAACGCGTGGAAGAAGGCCATCGTCACGTTGAAAGACGGCGACCGCATCATCCTCACGTAGTCCGGGGAAGAAGTTTTCAGAAAGCGCGGAGCGGCAACGCTCCGCGCCTTTTTTGTTTGTAGGGAACCGTGCGGTTTGATGACACAAGCCGGCAAAGTAAAATGCGGGCGCAACCGGATACCCTCCGCTGCCTTTTCGGAAGGAGCGCGGCTCTCCTGAGCCGCAGCAGTCCGAAAGCAAGAAAGCCGCACGAACTTCCTGGCGTTTCAGCGCAACCGCTGCGGCTGCGGCTCTGGAGAGCCGCGCTCCATTTCGGTGTGGATGTCCGGTTGGCCCTAAAAGAGTCTGAACTCTTTTGCGGACTTGCACCGCTCATTCAACTCCCTAGTATCCCGCCCGCATGAAATTAGCTTTGGCGTTCTTCGTTTGGTTTTTGATGGCAGCGGTGCTGGCGACGGGCTGCGTCATGGCGGTTCACGGCAAGTTCTGGCTGCTGGGCCTGGGCGTGACGGGCTTCGTGGCGCTGATGGCGAAATACGGCTGCCTCACACACGACTGAGCACCTCCCTGTTGATTTTCCCTTGGAGCGCCGATTTGCTAATCGGCCCGTTTCTAATTCCCGTGGCCGCGCCGAAGGCACGTCACGCCACCTGCAAATCCGGCAACTCCCCCGTGCTGTCCGCCAGCCGCTCCGTCGGCGCACCCGCGCGCGTGAGCATGGACTTCCACAAGTTGCACAGCGGCGTGTTCTTCTCGTAGAGCAGATGCCGTCCCGGCGTGATCGTGCCGCCGCCCCGACCGCCGAGCACGATGGGCAGGTTATGCGGATCGTGCGCATTGCCGTCGTGCATCCCCGCACCGAGGACAATCATGGAATTGTCGAGCAGCGTCCCCTCCCCTTCCTTGATCGAGCGCAGCTTCTCCAGCAAGTAGGCATACTGCTCGACGTGCCACATGTTGATGAGCTTGTACTGCTCCAGATTTTCGTCCTTCTTCTCGTGATGAGAAATTTCGTGATGCCCGCCATGCACGCCTTTGAGGAATGAGAAATTCTTCCCGCTCACCGCGTTGCCAAACATGAACGTGCTCACGCGCGTCGAGTCCGTCCAAAAAGCCAGCGCCATGATGTCGAGCATCAGGCGGACGTGCTCGGTGTGGTCCACGCCGCGTCGGCGCAACTGCGCCGGGTCTTTGTAGTAGTCATTGATGCGCCCGCCGAGTCGCTCGATCTCCTGCCGGGCCAGCGCGTCGCCGTCGTACTCCTGCGCGCGACGCTTCGCATCAAACTCAATGCGCTTCTCGACGGCGCGCACGGAATCAAAATACTCGTCGAGCTTCTCGCGGTCTCGCGCGCCGACCTGCGCGCGCAAACGCTTCGCATCACCCATCACCACGTCGAGCACGCTCTGGTCGTGGGTGGAAATGCCGCTACCGCCCTTCATCGTCGAG
This sequence comes from Pedosphaera sp., assembly GCA_031411375.1. GTDB lineage: Bacteria > Verrucomicrobiota > Verrucomicrobiia > Limisphaerales > SIBH01 > JANNGC01. The sequence goes on from JANOAY010000370.1 coordinate 7,058, forward strand.
CGGAACAACCGGTCGAAAGCCAGCTTGGGATTGATCTCCTTCGCCACCGGTGTCGTCGGCGTGCTCCAGGAAATGTGCGAGCCGTAGAGCCGAGTGTAGCCGACGTTCGTGTCCACGCCGGTCGTCACGGGTTCAATGCCGAGTTCCAACGAGGGCAACGGCGTGAGATGTCCGAGCCGCTGCGCCGCAATCTGATCAATGGACACGCCGCCGCTGCGCAGATTGCTGCCGGTGGTTTTTGTGATCGTGGTGCCGGTGAGCCACGCCGCCGTCTTCACGTAATGTCCGTCGCCGGTGTTGGTTCCCGCGTTCCAAAGCTGACCAAGAACCAAAATTTCTTTTTGCAACGCCGCGAGCGGTTGCAGCGCCTCGGACAATTCAAACCCCGCGCCCGTGCCTTTCGGCGTCCACGTCTTCGGATTCACGCCGTTCGGCATGTAGAGGAAGGCCATGCGCACCGGGAATTTCTTCGGCACGCCCACGAGCGTCGCCGGCCCGGCCAGCGCGGCCAGCGGCTTCATTGCGTCGAGCAACGGCAGGCCGATCATCACGCCCAAACCCTTGAGCATTTTGCGCCGCGAGATTTCCAAATCTTTGTTCATGGCTTTTTCTCCTGTGCGATTGGCGCGCTGTCGCGCCGGAATTGGAACGGGTAACTTTTCACAATTTCCGTCACCAGCGTCGAGCTTCGATAGCCGTCGCTTTTCAACTTATCCGTGATGGTCGCAATTGATGGCATGTCGTGGAACTCCACGCCGCGTCCGAGCGCGTAGGCCAGCATCCGCTCGGTTACGTTGCGTGCGAACTCGTCCTTGCGCGCGAGCAGCAGTTGCTTCAACTCCGCCGGGCCGGTGAATTTCTCGCCACTGCTCATCAAGCCGGTCGCATCTACTGGCTCAGTGCCGATCTTAGTCCGCCAACGGCCAATCGCGTCGAAGTTCTCCAGGCCAAAGCCCAGCGGGTCGAGTCGCGAGTGACAGCCCGCACACTGCGGCTTCTTGCGATGCTCCTCCAGTCGCTGACGAAACGTCAGACCATTCTTCGGCGCATCTTCCGCCGGAAGTCCGCCCGCGTCCGGCGGCGGTGGCGGCGGCGGTTGCCCGAGCAATTCCTCCAGCACCCACTTGCCGCGCAGCACCGGACTCGTCCGCTGCGGATACGACGTAAGCGTCAGCACCGCGCCCATGCCCAGCACGCCGCCGCGATTTTTGTCCGGCAACGTCACGCGCCGCAGTTGCGCGCCCGTGATGTTCAGATTCGTCAGCCCGTAGTGCTGCGCCAGGGCTTCGTTCAGGAAAGTGAAGTCGGAATCCAGCAAGGCCAGCAAACTCGCGTCTTCGCGAATCAACGCCGCGAAAAAATCAATCGCCTCCGCGTACATCGCCTCGCGCAGTTCGGGCGTGAACTTCCGAAAGCGTCCCGGGTCCGGCTGCACCGTGGTTTTGAGTTCACGCACGCGCAGCCATTGCCCCGCGAAATTTTCCGCCAGCGCGTGCGCCTTCGGGTCGCGCAGCATCCGCTTCACCTGCGCCTCCAGCGTCGCAGAGTCGTGCAACAGATCCTTCGCCGCGAGCGCGAACAGCTCCGCATCCGGCATAGATGACCAGAGAAAATACGCCAGCCGGCTGGCCAGTTCGTAATCGTTCAGGCGATACGGTTCCTTCACGCCGCGATCCTTCTCGATGCGAAAGAGGAAGTGCGGCGAGACCAGCACCGCCTTGAGCGCGTGCTTCACGGCGTTCTCGAAACTATCCCCGCGCTGGATCGACTGTTCGAATAGTTTCAACAACGCATCCGTTTCGACTTTCTCCACCGGACGACGAAAGGCTCGCGCCGCAAACAACTCGATGTTCTTCCGCGCCGCTGACGACTTGCTCTTCAACAAGCTGGGCCGCTCCACCAACAGACTCAACGGTGCCGCCTGCAAAACTTCTCCTGCCGCCTCCAGATATTTCTCCAGCAGAATGGGCGGCACGAAGAGCGTGTCCGCATTGTTGTCGAAACCGCCACCACCGCCGCCGTCCGCGGGAAACTTGTCCGCCGGTTGATTTGTCACGCCCAGCAGATCGCGCATGGTGTTGTTGTATTCCACGCCACTCAGCCGATGGATGGTCACGCGGCCCGGGTCTTTGGGAAACTTGGTGTAGTCA
>JANOAY010000371.1:0-4776 GCA_031411375.1 Pedosphaera sp.
CAAGGCCAGCGTCACGAACTGGTCGGCTGCCGTCGCTGCGCGTGACGAGAGTTTGAAGCAGGTCAACGAGCGATTGCGCGACACCACGCTGCGCCTGAACGAATCCATTTTGAAGTTCAACGAACTGGCCTCGAACTACCACGCCTCCGTCCAGCGCTTCAACGACCTCGCGACCAATTACAACTCGGTGGTCACGCAGTTGAACGAGGCGCGCGCGCCGAGGAAGTGACGGAGCGCGGGTTTTCCAACCCGCAGCAACGCCCTGCGGACGGAGGGCGTTGGAATGGTCGCACGCGCTCTTTGTTTGGCACGCTGCTGCGGGCTGGAAAGCCCACGCTCCGGCGCTCCAGCGTAACACCCCGGCGGCACCACGCTGGGCTGATTCATCCAAATCCTTAAAGGATTCACAACCGGCGCTCATCCTTCTTGGCACCTCCTCCGGCCTTTCGCTACAACACGCGCCACATGATTATCAGCCGCACGCCGTTGCGCATGAGTTTCGTCGGGGGCGGGAGCGATTTGCCGTCGTTCTACCGCCGGTTTGGCGGTGCGGTGGTGTCCACGGCCATCAGCAAGTTTGTCTATCTCACTCTGAACGAGAAGTTCGACCACCGCATCCGCATCTCCTACTCGCGCACGGAGGAGGCGGACACTGTCGCCGAAATTCAACACCCGCTCGTGCGCGAATCACTCGCGCTGCTCAAGGTCGATGGCGGATTGGAAATCACCTCCATCGCCGACATCCCGTCGAAGGGTTCTGGTCTCGGCTCCTCGAGCGCGTTCACCGTCGGGCTGTTGAATGCCCTGCACGCGTTCGCCGGGCGCGCGGTGGGCGCGGAGCAACTGGCCAAGGAATCCTGCGCCATTGAGATCGAGCGTTGCGGCGAACCCATCGGCAAGCAGGATCAATACGCCGCCGCGTTTGGCGGGTTTAATTTCATCTCGTTCCACGAAGACGACTCCGTGACCGTGGAACCCATCGTGTGCCAGCCGCCGACGCTCGCGCAGTTGCAGCGGAACACGATTATCTTCTACACCGGCATCTCGCGCAGCGCGTCGGCGGTGTTGAAAAACCAGCAGGAGGCCGTGGCCTCCAGCACCGCGAAGCAGAACACGCTCAAGCGCATGGTGCAGCTCGCGTGCGACCTCCGCGTGGAATTGCAAAAGGACAACCTCAGCGCGTTCGGCGAAATTCTCCACGAAGGTTGGGAGTTGAAGCGCAGCATCACCGCCGAAATCAGCACCGGCGCAATTGACGCGTGGTATGCCGCCGCGCGCACCGCCGGCGCGACCGGCGGCAAGCTCCTCGGGGCCGGCAGCGGCGGCTTCCTCATGTTCTACGCGCCGCAGGAAAGGCACGCCGCCATCACGTCGGCGTTGCCCGGCCTGCGACCGATGCCCATGCACTTCGAGAGCGATGGCAGCAAGATCATCTTCGTCCACGATTGAACGAATGACCGGCCAGGGCCTCGCTGAGGACAGCGGCGTCCACCACGCACGCCATGCTCAACGCCAAGAAAGTACGAGCCGTGCCAGATGCGCCGGACACCTTCATCTCCCGACACGCCTTGCAGCGCGAGGCCTCCCATCTTTCCACCGGCCGGCGGGCCGCAGGCGGCACGCGCTACGGCACGGCCAGCCGGTAGAACCTTGCGCTGTTCGTCGGCGCGGCGCTGATGGTGATCACGCGCGTCTGCGGCGCGGCGGTGATGTTTGTCAGCGGCGACCACAGCGGCGCGTCGAGGGAATCTTTGAACTGCACAGTGAAGGTGCGGTTCGACGCGGCGGTGAATTGGAAGTCCACGCCGCCGCCTGCCAGACTCACGCTCTCTACGCGCAACCGGCTCAACGGATCGTTCGGGTGCGTGCCGGCGAGATACTCCTGGTAGTTCGTGAAGCCATCGCCGTCATTGTCGTCAGCGGCGTCGGGCGTGCCGACTTGTGTGCCGTTGGCGATTTCCCAGTCATCCGGCAATCCGTCGCCATCGCTGTCGGGCGAGGCGTTCTCGCGGCCGGGCGTGGCGGCTGCGGCCTGCCAGTTGATCGGGTCGTCACCGTATTGGTTCGCGAACTTCCGCTGGAGCGACGGGCCGCTGCCGTCGGCGGCGGGCGGCCACGGCAGGCGGTCGTTGTAGCGCACCGAGTCCACCACGATGTAGGGCGTGCCGTTCGTGTCCGGCGTGTCCGCGCGCGTGATTGAGAGCCGCTCGCCGCTGTTCTGCAACGCGCCGAGTCCCTCGAAGGTGAACACCGGCACACCCGCTGGCACGGCGTTGTTCACGGCAAAGCTGGCCGCGTTGCTGTTCACGATCAGCACCAGTCCCCCGGGCGGCACGGAGAAGTTCGTCGGCGGGAACGCGAAGCCGATGCCCTCGACGCGCCAGGTGTTCGCGGGGAACAGCGCGTGGTAGAGCGGCACGTTGGTCGCGGAAATATTTTTCAACTCCACGAAGGCGTTGCCCGCCAACACAGGGTTGTAGTGAATCTCGTTGATGACCAGCGGCCCGACGCGCGGGCCGGAGTTCGTGGCGTTGAACGTCGGTAAAAGCTGCGCTGGGAACTGCTCCTCGCCCACGCTGTTGACATAGCGGCCGAAGGTGACGCCATTTGCTGCCGCACCGAACGCGAAGCCGTGCGACCAGCCGGTGAGGTTCGTGCTCGCGTCGCCGGAGAAGAGATAGACCTGCTCGCCGCCGGAGCCGAGCGAGAAGCTGCCGTTCGTCCCCGGCGTGGCGTTAAACTGCGATTCATCGAAGCTCACGTAGCCCAGCGCGCTGATGGTCGTGCCGTCCGGGATACGGAATTTTTTCGGCACGCCCGCGTCGTCGGTGAGGAACCAGCCGCCGATGTCCACCGCCGCGAGCGTCGGGTTGAACAGTTCGATGCGATCCACGAACGGCACATCCGTGTGCGTGAGCGCCTCGTTGATCCGCACCGGCGCAATCACGGGCGCGGGATCGTCCGCGCCCGGCGAGCCGTCCACGAAGGTGCTCGCGCGCCACTTCGCGCCGTCATCGGAGGCCTGCGTCAGTCCGGGATTCACCGGCACGAGTGAGAAACCGAAGCCGTCCGGCGTCACGGGCCACGGCGCGACATCGTCGTAGTTCACCGACAAAATTGTCTGGCCCAGCGCGTGCCGCAGCGCAATCCCTTCGCCCGCGTTGTTCAGCGAGCCGGTGTAAATCCCGTTCACGGTCACGCTCGGATATTTGAACGCGAAGGTCGCCGAGTTCCGCACCAGCACCACGAACGCGCCGGGCCCGAGTGTGGTGCCGTTCGTGAAAGTGAAGCCGATGCCGCTGAAGTTCAGGCCGGACAAGTTCAGCGTGTTCGTCCCCGTGTTCTTCAACTCGATGAACTCGAACTCATCGCCATCAATCATCCCGAGCTGCGCCGGGTGATACATGATCTCCGTGAGCGCGAGCCTGGAGAAATCCTGCGGCGGAAAAAACACCGCCTCGGCCAGCGCGCTCCATACGCCGCCGTTCAAGACGCGTGCGCGCACGAGTGTCGGCGCATTGATCGGAATCGGCGTGGCGTAGGCTGTTGCGCCGCCGGCAACCGCGCCGCTGCCGTAGGTGCGCGGGTCGCTCTCGTCGGTGGTGAAGTAGATCGTCCCCGCCGCATTGGTGTGCGAGAGGGCGAGCGCGAAACCGTTGCTCACCGCGCCGCCAAACTGGCTGAAGATTGGAGCGCCGGTGAGCGGATACAAATTGCCCACCTGGAAGCGTGCGACGTTGTCCGCCGTGAGCTTCTGGAAAAAGTTCGTCAGCGTCTTGTCGAGTTCCGGCAGCCACCATTCGTTGCGCGTGAAGGTGTTGCTCGTGCCGATCTGTCCGGCGGGCACGCCGATCTTGCGCGCGTCGCCCCAGCGCGCGGACTCGCCGACGAGGGCGTTGGTCAGGCCGGTGGACGCGGCGAGCAGGCGCGCGGCGTTCGCGGCGGGCGTGAGTGCGCCGCCGTTGAACAGATGCTTGTGAACGCGGTCGGCGAAACGCAGGCGGAACTCCGGCCAGTTCCGGCACTGGAAGTAAATGCGCGCCGGGCTGTACTGCTCGCCCGCGCCGCCGCCGCCGTTGCCCGCGTCAATGCGGTTGCGGCGCACCAGCCGGTCGAGCACCAGCTCCTGGTCCCACACGGCGAAGACGAACTTGGTCGAGGGCACGCCGTTGGTCGCGCGACGATGCGCGGCGTACCAGTTGTGGCGCGGCCAGTCTTCGGACTCGGCGACGATGTGGAGCATCATGTAGTCAATGAGGTTGTCCACATCCACGGCGTTGGTGATCGCGGCGTAGGTCCCCTCGCTGGCCACGGGCGCGGCGACGAGCGCGAGCACGGCGTTCCAGTCCGTGACCGAGCCGTCCACGACCACGGTCGGGCCGTTGTTGTCTTCGCCCACGAGCACGTCCCACGCGCCCTCGTCGCCGCCGAGATGCTGGCTGAAGTAATGCGCGCCGTAGCGTTCCGAAGGGAAGTAGAGGCCCCAATACAGGCCGTTGAGATAAAGATGCGTGTAGCTGCTGCGGCTCGAAATCCAGCCCATGTCGCGGAAGGATTCCTTCACCCACACGTCGCGCAGATAGAGCGTGTTCTCGGGGCGATAGCGCAGGCCGCGAAAGGATTCGCCGGTCTCGCTGCTGACGTAAATGCCGTTGTCCGCGTAACGCCCCGCCCAGCCGTCCACGAAGCCCGCCGAGCGCAAGATGATCGCGTCGTGCGATTTCACGCCGCCGCCGAACCAGTTGTAGTCGAGCTTGGTCGGGCCGAAGTCGCTGT
>JANOAY010000372.1:0-13074 GCA_031411375.1 Pedosphaera sp.
GAGTCCGCGAGGCTACCCTGGGTTAGCTTCCAAAACATTTTCCCAACCCTGCAAGGGTTGCATCAACACCGCGTTGTCATGCTCCGTGATTCAACCCTTGCAGGGTTGATGACCTCATCACGCCACAAACCCAGCGTAGCGTCTCGGCGACGCAACGCTGGGCTGGATTATCTGAATCCTTTCAGGATTCAAAGACGGACGGTCGGCAACGTGGGAACTGGTTAAGCATGAACGCCGGGCCAGCGTCCCGCTGGGGGCACGTTAGCCGCCTGCCCGCTGCCGCTGATTAAACGCGACCGCATCATCGTACTTCACGCCCGTGCCGCCGAAGATGTCGAGCGCCGAGCCGATGGTGAGATCAATCTGCCCGCGCCCCACGCGCGTCACTTCCTCCAAATCCGCCAGCGACTTCGCACCGCCCGCATACGTCACGGGCAACGGCGACCACGCGGCGAGTTTTTCCACCAGCGCGTGATCAATGCCGCCGCACAAGCCTTCCACGTCGGCGGCGTGAATGAGGAACTCGTCGCAGAAGGTGCCGAGCTTGTTCAGCAGTTCGGCGGAGATTTTCTCGGTCGTGAATTTCTGCCAGCGGTCCGTGACCACGAAATACTCGCGGTCGCGCAGGCGGCAACTGAGGTCGAGCACCAGCCGCCGCCGGCCAATGATGGAGACCAGTTCGTTCAGCCGCTCCCAGTCCACGCGCCCTTCGCGAAAGACCCACGACGTGACGATGACGTGCGACGCGCCCGCGTCGAGCCAGCCGCGCGCGTTGTCGCGGTTCACGCCGCCGCCGAGGTGGAGTCCGCCGGGATACGCCGCCAACGCGGCGCGCGCGGCGTCGTCGTTGCCGGGGCCGAGCAGGATGACGTGGCCGCCAAACAGTTCATCGCGACGATACAGTTCGGCGAACCACGTCGCAGATTTCTCCGAGACAAAATTCGTCTGCAAACCCGCGCCGCTGTCCCGCAGCGAGCCGCCGACGATTTGCTTCACTTTGCCTTCGTGCAGATCAATGCAAGGTCGAAACACGGCGGGAGCGTAGCGAACAGACGGAGCGACGCCAATCTCGGAGGTGGTGGAAATGGCCGCGCATGATTTCCCTCTCGCCGTTGAAACCTCCGTCGCGCAGGCTCGTCAGCACACCGATGAATTTGCTCCGCCATGCTCTTTCCGCCGCGTTGCTCGCTGCGCCGCTCTTCGCCGCCGATCAGCCGCAGTGGGGCCAGGCGTGGACGCGCAACATGGTTTCCAGCGAGCGCGGCCTGCCCGCTGACTTCGATCCGAGGACGGGGAAGAACATCAAGTGGACCGCGAAGCTGGGGAACGAGACGCATTCCACGCCGGTCGTGGCGAACGGGCGCGTCTTCATTGGCACGAACAACGGCGACCCGCGCGACCCGAAACATCAGGGGGATCGCGGCGTGCTGATGTGCTTCGAGGAGGCGACGGGGAAATTGCTCTGGCAACTCGTGGTGCCCAAGCGCGAGGAGGACAAGTATCACGACTGGCCCAAGTGCGGCATCTCCTCGCCCGCCACCGTTGAGGGCGACCGCGTGTATGTGGTGGACAATCGCGGCGCGGTGCTGTGCCTCGACGTGAAAGGCATGGCGAACGGCAACGACGGGCCGTTCAAGGACGAAGGCGCCTACATGGTGCAAGGGCCGATGGCTGACGCGACAAACCAAATCACCGCGCGCGCCGCCGAACTCGCAACTCCCAACTCGAAACCCGAAACAACGATCCCGCCCGGCCCGCTCGACGCGGACATCTTATGGAAATTTGATCTCACGGCGGGCGCGGGCATCTGGTCGCACGACGGCTCGCACAGTTCGATTTTGATTCGCGGCGATCATCTCTATCTCAACTCCGGCACGGGCGTGGACAACACGCACCGGAAAATCCGCACGCCGAACGCGCCCGGACTCGTGGTGCTGGACAAGCGCACCGGCGCGTATCTGGCGCGGGACGATGAGCGCATCGCGCCGGAGACGTTCCATTGCAACTGGTCGTCGCCCTCGCTCGGCGTGGTGAACGGGCAGGAGACGGTTTTCTTCTGTGGCGGGAATGGCGTGGTGTATGGCTTTGAGCCGTTGGCGAAAAATCATTCCGCTGGCGGCGGTCTCGCGAAGTTGAAGAAAGTTTTTCAGTTCGACTTCGATCCCGACGCCCCGCGCACGGAAGTCCACCGCTTCACCACCAACAAGCGCGAGGGACCGAGCAACATTTACGGGATGCCCGTCTTTCTCGACGGCAAACTCTACGTGGCGGGCGGCGGCGACATCTTCTGGGGCAAGAACGAAGCGTGGCTGAAGTGCATTGACGTGACGAAGACGGACGACGGCACGCGCACGGCGCAGGTCTGGTCGTATCCGGTGGAGAAGCATGTGATGGCCACGCCCGCGATTTTCAACGGACTCATCTTCATCTCGGACATCGGGCGCAAGATGCACTGCGTGGAGGCCGCGACGGGAAAACCAATTTGGACGCACGACATCAAAGGCGACTCGTGGGCCTCGCCCTACGTCGCGGACGGCAAAGTCTATCTCGGCACACGCGCCGGCAGTTTCTACGTGTGGGCCGCGACGCGTGAGAAGCTGGTGCTGATGGAGACGGAACTCAGGACACCGATCAGCGCCACGGCGACGGCAGCGAACGGCGTGCTTTACGTGGCGACGATGCAGAATCTGTACGCGATTCAGGCGCGCTGACTTTTTACAGTGGGGCAGCCTTCCCGGCTGTCAGTTGTCCACTGGCCGTCCCGGCTGGTGGTTCTTCAGCCGGGACGGCTGCCCCACTATCACTCCCTTGCGTTCACACCAGCCGTGACAAACACTTCCCGCCGATGCCAGCACTCCGGTCAGAGTTGAAAGCGCGCGGTCACGCCGAACCGTTCGGCGAGGCGGCCGCGTGGCGTGCCGTGGGCGCGGGCTGGCGTCCGCTCTTCGGCAATTACCGCGAACTCGGCTTCAGCTTCGAGTGGCACGAATTTTCCTCGCCCAAAGAACTCGACTGGGCGGCGAGCTTTCATCCCGGCAGCCTCGAACTGTGCGTGAACCTCGAAGGCACCGGGCGCATCGAGTGCGACGGCCAGGCCACGGAACTGCCGCCGGGCGCGCTGTCGTTTTACTACCAGGGCCAGCCGCCGCTCCGCGCCACGCGGCGGTCGGGCGAGGCACACCGGTTCATCACCGTGGAGTTGTCGCCGGAGTTTTTGCGGCGGAATTTTTCCGAGCAGGAGGCGACCCTGCACGATCAGGTGCGCGCGTTGGTGCGAGGGGAGGCGAAGAATTCTTTCGTGCAATCGCCCGAGCGTTTGCCCAGCGCCCTGCTGCAACTGGTGGACAGTCTGCGGCATTGCCCGGTGTTCACCCCGGCGCAGGGCGTGTGGTTCCGTTGCAAGGCGCTGGAAGTGGCCACGCACGTTTTCTTTCGTCCGCCGGGCGGCGAGATGTTTTGCACGCGCGCGCAACGGGCGGCGCGGGATCGCGTGGCGCGGGCGCAGGACATTTTGCGCCAGCGTCTCGCCGAGCCGCCCGCGCTCGAAGAACTCGCGAAGACGGTGGGGTGCAGCACGTTTTATCTGAGCCGCCAGTTCTCACAGGAAACCGGGATGACCATTCAACAGTTCATCCGGCAGGTGCGGATGGAGCGCGCGGCGGAACTGCTCAAGACCGGCCAGTGCAACGTAACCGAGGCGGCGCTGACGGTGGGCTACAGCAGCCTGAGCCATTTCAGCTCGGTGTTTCACGAGACGTTCGGCTGCTGTCCCGGCTTGTTCCCGCTGAAGATGCCGGCGCAGAAGATGGAGTGACGGCGGCGGAGCGCGGGCATTCCAGCCCGCAGCGAGGTTCGCAAGCACGAGCGCGTCGGAACTTGCGAACACCGCGCTTCATTTCACGCTGCTGCGGGCTGGAAAGCCCGCGCTCCGTCAAATCGGGACGGCACCAGAATTTCCCGTTGCTTCCCGAACAACGCCGTCTAGCCTCGCGGCACAGACGAACGACGGCATGAAATTGAAAATATTTTTTCTCGGCGCCGCCTCGCTGCTCGCATTCACGCCGGCGGCGCGCGCGGAAATCAAAATCTCCATCGCCCGCCATCCGGGCGACAGCGCGAGCGCGCGGCACAAGTTCGACGGCATGCCAACGCCGGCGAAAAACGACGCGGCCACGGCGGCGAAGTTCACGCTCGTGGACGGCGTGCGTGATGCGAACGGCGGCTCGCTCGACCAGTTGCACGACGGGCGGCTGCCCGCCGCCAGCGATCAGCCCGCCGCGAATTTTTTCTTCAGCGCGGGCACGGACGGCGGACGCATTCAAATCGATCTCGGGAGCGTGATTGAGATCAAACAGATCAACACCTACTCGTGGCACGGCGGCTCGCGCGGGCCGCAGGTGTACCAGCTCTACGCCAGCACCGGACGACAGGAGGGCTTTGAACCCACGCCCAAGCGCGGCACGCTCCCGGACCTGGAGCAGACCGGCTGGACGTTCGTGACCAACGTGGACACGCGCCCAAAGGAGGGCGACGGCGGCGGGCAATACGGCGCGAGCCTTTCCGATTCGCGCGGTGCGCTCGGCAAGTATCGTTTCCTCCTCTTCGACATCGCGCCCACCTCGCCTACGGATCGTTTTGGCAACACCTTCTTCAGCGAGATTGACGTGATTGATCAGAACGGGCCGGAACTCGTCGAGGCCACGGGTGGCCAGGAAAGCGCCACGCCGATCACGAAAAGTTTCTCCACGGCGGACGGCCAGTATCATTTCACCGTCAACACCACCGTCGCGCCCGACCTCACGGAATGGACCGACACGCAAATGCGCCCGGTGATTCTGGAATGGTATCCGAAGCTCGTGGCGATGCTGCCGAGCGAAGGCTTCCAGCCCACGACGAACATCACGATCCGTTTCCGCGACGACATGGGCGGCACGCCAGCGTCGGCGGGCGGCGGGACGATGAATTGCAACGCGGGCTGGTTCCGCAAAGAACTGAAGCGCGAAGCGCTCGGCTCGACCGTGCATGAGATGGTGCATCTGGTGCAGCGTTACGGCGGCGGCGGACGGCGCGGCGGCGGCGACACGAATTACACGCGGATGCCCGGCTGGCTGGTGGAAGGCATTCCCGATTACATCCGCTGGTTTCTCTACGAGCCACAAACGAAGGGCGCGGAAATTACCCGCCGCAATCTGGAGCGCACCCGCTACGACGCGAGCTATCGCGTGACGGGAAATTTTCTCAACTGGGCCTCAACGACGTACGACACCAACCTCGTCGTGAAACTCAACGCCGCCGGACGCCAGAGCAAATACAACGAGGCGCTTTGGAAAACGCTGACCGGCAAAACCGTCCAGGAACTCGGCGACGAGTGGAAGAAAGCGATGGAGCAGAAGATCGTGACGGCGGAAGCGGCGAAGGAAAAAGAGACGCCGAAGTAGGAAGGAGCACGGGCTTTTAACCCGCGCCGTAGTGGGGCAGCCGTCTCGGCCGCCACCTGTCCTTGGGCCGTCCCGGCTGAAGGAAAAACAGAACCACCAGCCGGGACGGCTGCCCCACTACGCGAAAATTAAAACTCCTTCACCCACTGCAAGGCCGCCTCGTAGTTGTAGAAAATGCTGAACTGCACCGCGCTGGCCTCGGCGAAAACGGTGAACAAGCGCGCCGTGCCATACTGCTCCGGCGAGCCGACCACGACCGCGCGCCGCGAGCGCCACGCGGGACCAGGCCGCGTCAGTTGGATGTCCGCCAAGCCGCGCACTTCGGTCACGTTCAGCACGTTCTCCATCTCCCGGCAGTCCACGAGACCGCAGAGTTCGTCGTGGTAGTCAGGGTGAGCGAAGAGTTGCCGCATGGACGCGGCGGATTCCTCCATCGTGATCACGCCCGAGAGCTTCATGTCCAGCCAATGGCGCGCAGGGTCAATTTGGAATGTGATGGGCATCTTGCGCGCAGCCAGTTGACCTTCACGAAATTCGCCTGTCCAGCCGAGTTCTCGGGAAACATTTCGCCGGACGCGAGGGCCGGGGCCGGGCTGAAACCACACCGTCCGCGCCGGACCTTCCGCTTCGGGCCGCCCGCATTTTACAAAACCGTGCGACAAATGGATTGACCGCGCGGGGCGGTTGCCCGCGAGATCAATGCGCATGAATGCCGCGCACCGCCGCCGTCTCGCCCTCGGGTTGCTGGCCTTGCTGTCTTTGTGCGCCGGAACTTTTTTCGCCCGCGCGGCCAACTACGGCGCGAAGGCCGATCCCAGCCTCGAACTCTTCACCAACACTTTCATCCGCCACCTCCGCATCGAGATGGGCGACGCGGAAATGAAGATCCTCCGGAAGCCCGTGGCGCGCAGTCGCAACGGCGGCCCGCGCCCCGCCGTCCTCTGCACCGTGCGCGAGGGCGCTCTCGTGTGGACGAATGTGTCGGTGCATCTCAAGGGTTCCTTCGGCAGCTTCCAGCCGGTGGACGGACGGCCCGCGCTCACGCTGAATTTCGACAAGCACGTCGAGAAGCAAACCTTTCACGGGCTGGAAAAAATCTCGCTCAACAACTCCGTGCAAGACCCTTCTTACGTCAGTGAGAAAATCGCGCGCGAATTGTATGCGGCGGCGGGCGTGCCGGTGCCGCGCACGGACTACGCCACGGTGGAATTGAACGGGCGCGCGCTCGGCCTCTACGTGCTCGCCGAGGGCTGGAACAAACAGTTTTTCAAACGCCACTTTGCGAATGCCCAGGGCAACTTCTACGACGGCTCGCACGACGTGCATCAGCCGAAGGTCGCGGAGTTCGGCCACGACCCCACGAACCACGCGGCGCTCAACGCGGTGAAGGCGGTGCTGAACGAAAAGGATCACGCGCGGCGCGTCGAACAGTTGCGCGCGACCGTGGATCTCGACGACTTCATCAGCCTGCACGCGCTCGATGTCTTCATGTGGAACTGGGACGGCTACGGCCTGAACCGGAACAACTACCGGATGTTTCACGATCTCGGGGCGGACCGCATCGCATTCATCCCGCACGGCGTGGATCAAACTTATTGGAAGCCGAACGGTCCGATCATGACGGGCCGCGCGGGGCTGGTCGCGAAGTCGCTCTTGGAAACACCGCAAGGGCGTGAACTGTACCTGCAACGCTTCCGGGAAATTCGCGCGGACCTGATTGATGTGCGTGCGCTCACCAACCGCGTCGCCGAACTGACGGCACGATTGCAGCCTGCGTTGCGTCAGCGCGGCCTCGGCGCGATGGCGCAACAGCAGGCGGGCGCGCGGCAATTCACCGGCCTGATCTTAGCCCGCGTGCGCGACGTGGACCGGCAACTGGAGAGCGTGCAGCAGTTCACGCCGATGGCCTTGCAGAACACCGCCGCGCTCACGAACTGGACGAAGCTTTCCGAACTGGGCGAAACCGCCTTCGCCATCACCACCAACACGCCGCACGCGTTGCGCGTGAGCGTGCGCGACACGCCGAGCCTCGGCGCGTGGAGCACCACGCTCTGGCTGGAGGAAGGCCGCTACCGCATCGAGGGCCGCGTGAAGACACTGGGCGTGGAGCGCGGCGGAGGCGCGGACGCGGGCGCAGGCTTTCGCGTGTGGAGTGCGCGCAAGGAAACGCGCGGCGCAAGCTGGAGCTGGTTCCCCTACGCCAGCGGACGCGACCTGCGGAACGGCGGCCTGATCCCCGCACTGACCAACACGCCGCAACAACGCCTGAGCGGCGAGCACGACTGGCAGTTGGTGGCGCATGAGTTTGAATTGCGCCAGCCGCTGGCCGACTTGCAAATCCAGTGCGTGCTCCAGGCGAGTTCCGGCGCGGCGTGGTTTGATCTGTCCTCGCTGAAAATCCGGCGCACCGCGCTGACGCTGAAGGCGAGCACGGCGAAGGAGTGATTGGGGCAAACTCCAAATCCCCATCGTTTTTTGCGTCCCGAAAGGACACTCGGAAATTAGCCAGACACAGAGTGTCTGGAACAAGCCGCGTCAGTAGATGCGTCCTGAAAGGACGATGGTATGAACCGCCGTTTTCCTTCGTCCCTCCGGGACGAAAAGCCTGAACCAGCCGCTTCGTAGCCGGCTAATATCCTGTGCCGCTCTGCTGCTGGGCACCGTCCCGCGACACAGCCACAGAATCTCACAGCTTGCATGCACCGTTGAAATGCTCCGCCGTTTCCCTCACGTTCGCGGCGTGAAATTTCTTCCACTGGCCTTGCTGACGCTGGCGTTCGTCGCCGGCTGCCAGGAGGCAAAAAACAGTTCCGCCGCCGCGCCGCAGACTTCCGCGCCGCCACCGCTGGCGTTCGCGCCCGGCTACTTGCCACACGCGCAGCCGCGCTTGCAGACGATGCAGCTTTTCGTGGGCATGAAGCAGGTCACCGCCGAACTCGCGCTCAAGCCCGTGGACATTTTCACCGGCATGATGTGGCGCACCAATATGTCCGACGGCGAGGCGATGCTCTTCGTGTTCGCCGACGCCACGCCGCGCGCGTTCTACATGCGGAACACGCTCGTGCCGCTCTCGCTGGCCTACATTGATCCCGACGGCGTGATTGCGGAAATCCACGACCTCCAGCCGCGCAACGAAACGTCCGTGCCGTCGAAGGCGGAGAACATCCAGTTCGTGCTCGAAGTGCCGCAGGGCTGGTTCGCGCGGAATCAAATCGTGCCCGGCACCGTGGTGCGCTCGCAGTACGGCGAGTTGAAGAAAATTTTTTCGTTCAAACCGCAGCCCCGCTGATGAGCCGCCCCACCGATGTCCGCGTCGTCGCCGCGCGCCTGTATTTTCTGCCGGTGCAAACGCGCGTGCCACTTAAGTTCGGCACGGAGACGCTCACCTCCGTCACCCTCGCGCGCGCCTGCGTGACCGTCGAGGACCGCCACGGGAAGCACGCCGAAGGCTGGGGCGAAACGCCGCTCAGCGTGCAATGGGTCTGGCCCAGCGCCCTGCCCTACGCGTTGCGGCACGAGATGCTTCAGCGTTTCACCAAACATCTCGCGGAGGAAATCATGCGCGCGAATTTCTCGGGCCACGCCTTTGAGATGGGCGCGGACTGGCAGGAGCTGCTGCTGCCGAAACTGCTCACGGCGTTCAATCGCGGCGCGAGCGAGCCGATGCCGCTGCTCGCCGGACTCGTCTGCCTCTCGCTCTTCGACCTCGCGCTGCACGATGCGTTCGGGCAGGTGCATCAGCATCCGGTCTATGCCACTTACTCGAGGGAGTTCATGTCGCGCGACCTGGGTGATTTTCTCGTGCCGGCGGAAGACGCGCCTGCTTCGCTCCAGTTCACCGGGAAATGTCCCTCCGACTTTCTCGTCGCCGATCCGCCGCGCCGCCTGCTGGCGTGGCATCTCGTGGGCGGACTTGATCCGCTGGATGCTTCCGAACTCACCGGCCGCGAGCCGAGCGATGGCTATCCCGTGCTGCTCCGCGACTGGATTCGCCGCGATGGCTTGAACTGTCTGAAAGTGAAACTGCGCGGGAACGACAGCGCGTGGGACTACGCCCGCCTCCAGCGCGTCGGCGAAATTGCGCGCGAAGAAAACGTCCAGTGGCTCACGGCGGACTTCAATTGCACTGTCACCGAGCCGGCCTACGTGAACGACATTCTCGACCGCTTGCAACGCGACGCGCGCGATACCTTCGACAAAATGCTCTACGTCGAGCAGCCCTTCCCGTACGAGCTGGAGGAATTTCCCATCGCTGTCCACAGCGTCGCCCGCCGCAAGCCGCTCTTCCTCGACGAGAGCGCGCATCACTGGCGCTGCGTGCGGCGCGGGCGCGAACTCGGCTGGACCGGCGTCGCCCTCAAGACTTGCAAGACGCAGACTGGCGCGCTTCTCAGTGCCTGCTGGGCGAAGGCGCACGGGATGCAGCTCATGGTGCAAGACCTCACGAACCCGATGCTCGCGCAAATCCCGCACGTCCTCCTCGCCGCGCACGTCGGCACCATCGCGGGCGTGGAGACGAACGCCATGCAGTTTTATCCCGACGCCTCGCGTGCGGAGGAGGCGGTGCATCCGGGACTGTATCGTCGGCGTGGTGGCGAAGTGGACTGGTCTTCGGTGAGCGGCCCGGGTTTCGGCTATCGCCTGGCGGAGATGCGGCGGGAGTTGCCCGAGCCAGCGTTCGGAAAGTGATTGGCGCTGCCAGCCGCGCGACCGCGCGGCCCTACCTATTTCAGCGTATCAGTTTTTCAGCCTTTCAGCTTTTTTCTGAATGTCCTCCGCCATCTCCCGCGCGCTCGGGTAGCGGTGGTCGGCGTAGCCGGAGACCTCCTTCCGCGAACTGATGGCCCGCGCGATGACCGGCGCGGCCCATTTCCAATGCGGCCGCAACATCACCTCCAGCTCGGCCGCCGCCGGCATCCGGCCATGCTTGAAGAAATGATCCATCAGGAAGCGGGGCCGCTCGTTCAGGTCCAGGTCGCTCGCCAGTTGCAGCAGCATGACACCCACGGCATACAAATCCTGGTGAACCCCGGCGGAAGCGAGGACGTTAATGTCCGCCCGCTCCGGTGGCGCGTGCATCCACGAGCCGCTCCGTCGCTCCTCGGAGAGCGGCTCATCAATCTTGCGGGCCAGGCCCCAGTCAATGAGCACCGCCTCGGGAGAAGCCGGGCGCAGAAAGATATGCTCCGGCTTGAGATCGCCATGCACCAGCCCCTTGTCGTGAACAATGGCCAGCGAGTTCAGGAGCATCAGCAGCGGTTCGAGCGCGCTCTCGACATCGGCAGAAGTTTCACGTCGCCGGGACAGCCGGTTGGAATGCCCGTTGATAAAATTCCTGAACGAGCGGCTCGGCTCATACTCGACGACGATGGCGTACCAGCCCGTGACCGGATCATAGCCGTGGGCGATCCGCTGGGGAATGAACGCGAGTCCCTGCAAAACTTTGAGCGCCCCATTCTCGCGCTTCAGCGTCTTGCTCTTGCGCAGACTGTCCCACTCCAAAGGATTGTCCGGGATGTCTCCCTCGAACGGCTTCATCAGTTTGAGCACGACCTCCGGACATTCGCGCACGCGGAAGACAGACATGCCGGTCTCGCGATTCAATTGCAGCAATGATCCCAGCGTGAAATTTCCAAAACGGTCGCCGTCCTGGGGTGCCCAATCCATCGCCGGTCGCCGCACCGCCGGCTTGGTGATGAGAAAATCCCAGGGCGGCGTGTTGGGTTCGCCCCGCCCATCTTCGACGCGCGGCACGAAGGGAGCCGCGACCACCACGTCGTCCTTCGTTCGTTGACCGATCAACGCGAGGCCCTTCCTCCACCAGCCGCGCCAACTCCCTTCTTCGGTCCTCACCATGCGCACATCGGGCGCGTGCTTCAGGTAGAACACCGGACGTGGCAAGGCTTCGGCATAGCCAGCTTGCTTGAGGAATTTTGCCCGCACCGGAACACGGACCAGGCTGAGCGGAATGACCCGGTCCGTCCAGCGGATCGTCACTCCGGCGGAATAGAAAAGCCCGCCGGTCTTCAGCAGGCGGCTGATCTGGTCGGCGGCATCCTGACGGAACAACCGGTCCGCCTTCGGGTCCACGACATTGATCTCCACCACCAAGTCACAGCGGCCCGCCAGTTCTTCCGGCAGATGCCGGAGGTCCGTGACGTAGCCAGCCAGTTCTGGGAGCGCCCAGCCTCCCGCCTCCTGCTCAAGCCCGGCGCGGATCGCATCCAAGTTTGTCTCGCTCGACTCGATGATGTGCAAACACTGAAGCTCCGGAAAACGGTGCAGAATCTCCAGAACCTCGACGGCGCTCGGCCCCGGATTCAGCAACACCACCTCCGCACCGGAAAATTTGTGCTCCACCCGCAGCGGGCCGGGCCAGGCCACGCCCGTCTGAAAGACCGCCGCCAGCCCGTCCAGATAATAGGCCTTGGGATTTTTGGCCCGCCTGATCCCGCGCTCCGGATCGCTCCCGGCCAGGTCCGCGGCCGCACGCCGGAAACGAACCGGCAGGGTCTGCACCGCGTCCGCCTCTGCTGGCGGCGCATCCATTTTGGCAGGCTCTTGATTCATTGGCACGGACTTGCCACCGATGATGGGCCGCCGGGCCGTGGAATGAAAAGCCCGCAGTGAACGCCGGTTTCAACGGGGTGCATCTCGGCCCTGGTCTTGGGCCAGGAGGAACTCACTTCGCGCCCGCGCCGGTGAGCACCACGGGGATGGTGCGCGCGAGAATCTTCAGATCGAGCCAGAGCGACCAGTTATCAATGTATTCCAAATCCAGCCGCACCCAGTCGCGGAAGTCGCTCACGTTGTTCCGCCCGCTCACTTGCCACAGGCACGTCAGGCCGGGCTTCACCGAGAGGCGGCGGCGGTGCGCCAGGTCGTCGAAGCGCGCCACTTCATCCACGGGCAGCGGGCGCGGGCCGACGAGGCTCATCTCGCCCTTGAGCACGTTCCAGAGCTGCGGCCATTCGTCGAAGCTGGTCTTGCGAAGAAATTTTCCTATGGGCGTGACGCGCGGGTCGTTCGTCACTTTGAAGACGGGGCCGCTCATCTCGTTGTATTGCTCCAGCTCCTTCCGCAACTGCTCGGCGTCGCTGACCATCGTTCGGAATTTCAACATGGTGAACGGCTCGCCGTGGAGTCCGGCCCGCTTCTGCCGGAAGAGCGCCGGCCCGTGCGAACTGCGCCGGATGAGCACCGCGATGATGAGGAACGGCAGCCACGCGAAGAAGAGCAGGAAGAGCGCGCCAAAGAAATCAATGCAGCGCTTGGCCACGCTCTGCCAGGAGACCTCGGGCGCGGAACGGAAGACGAGCATGGGGCGTCCGTTCAGGTCGTCGAAGACGGTGCGGGAGATGTTGGTCTTGAAGAAGTCGGCGATGAGCCAGGCTTCGAGTCCTTCCAGCTCGCAGGCTTGCACGGCCTTCTCGACTTCGCCGAAATAGGTGTGCTGGGCGTTGATGATGACGCCGCTGGCGGAGTGTTCGTGCAGCATCTTGATGAGCCGCTCGACGGAGTATTCGTTCAGGTCGAGTTCGCCGATGACTTCGATGGCTTCGTCCGGGCGTCCGGCGAGTTCTTCGCGCAGGCGGCGCGTGTCGTCGCGCGAGCCGATGAGGATGAACTTGCGGCG
>JANOAY010000373.1:0-1821 GCA_031411375.1 Pedosphaera sp.
GGTCCACTCGGAATGCTTTTAACCGCGAACCACGCGAACCACGCGAAAGGCAAAAGTCTTTTTCGCGTGGTTCGCGTATTTCGCGGTTCAAATTGTTCCAAGCCCAAATCTTGTTTGCCGCGTGAAGCGCGCTGGGATACCACACGTCCACTCAAGCCTATGAAATTCTTGTGCGCCGCTGCTGCGTTGCTCCTGGCCGTGATGGTCCCGGCTTCTGCGATGCAGGATTTTGGCGGGCCGGCGGGCGAACTGGCCCAAATGTTCCGCCAGACCAATGGCACCAACTTGACGCGGAAATCCATCCAAGCCTGGTTGCAGAGAAAACCGGAAGCACCGCATGGCGTCAGTGAGATTGGCATCGAACGGACGCAATGTTTTGGCCAGTGCCCAGCCTACACCTTGGTTGTGCGGAGCAATGACACCTTCCGCTACACCGGGCGGCTGGCGGTCGAGCGCAAGGGGGAGTTCACCGGAAAGATTGAACGCGGATATTTTTATCTGCTCGCCCGGTTCATCAAGGAGTCTGGCTTCATGGAAATGGAAGATGAGTATGAAACTCCCGCCACGGATTCGCCGACGACCTACACGACCGTGGTGCTGGACGGCAAACGCAAGCTCATCCGCAATTATGCCCAATCTGGGCCGGGCAAACTCTGGGCGGTGGAGGAGTTGATAGATGGCTTGCTCGCGCACGCCAAATGGGACCAGCCCGTGCCGGTAGCGCCCGCAAAGCCGTAACTCCGCAGGCAGAGTCCGCCGCCCACTTCTTGTTTGCCGCGTGAAGCGCGCTCGGCTACCACACGTCCACTCATGCCTATGAAATCTTTGTGCGCCGCCGCTGCGTTGTTTTCGGTTGCCGTCGTGTCGTTTGGCGCGGCGGGGGATTATCAGCCGCCGCGCACGGGCTTTGACTTTCCCATCTACACCAACCAGCCGCCCGGCAACATGCTGCTCAACGACTCGGTGCGCAAAGCCGCCAGCACGCCCGCACTCGCGCCCGAGGAGACGCGCAAGCTCATCCAGGTGCCGCCCGGCTTCGAGGTGCGCCTCTTCGCCGCCGAGCCGATGGTCGTGAATCCGGTCGCGATGACGTGGGACGAGCGCGGGCGTTTGTGGGTCGTGGAGCTTTATGAATATCCCAAGGGCGCGGCGAAAGGCGCGAAAGGCCGTGACCGCATCAAAATTCTCGAAGACACGGATAACGACGGCGTGGCGGACAAGGCCACCGTGTTCGCCGATGGCTATTCGCTCGCGACGGGCATCGCGCTCGGGAATGGCGGTGTGTATCTCGGCCAGGCGCCGCATCTCTACTTCCTCGAAGACACGAACGGCGACGACAAGATGGACAGGCAGACCATCGTGAAGACCGGCTTCGGCATGGAGGATCGCCACGAACTGCTCAACGGCTTCGCGTGGGGACCGGACGGCTGGCTTTACATGACGCACGGCGTCTTCACGTTCTCGAAGGTGCGCGACCCGCAAACCGGCGAGCCTGGCCACGATCCCGACGGCTTCGGCGTGCAGATGGATGCGGCCCTCGCGCGCTTTCATCCGGTGACGAAGAAGTTTGAAGTCTTCGCGGACGGCACGAGCAATCCGTGGGGTGTGGACTGGAACGAGCGCGGCGACGCCTTCGTGAGCGCGTGCGTGATTCAGCATCTCTTCCACATGGCGCCCGGCGGCCAATACAACCGTCAGGGCGGGAAGTGGGCGAATCCTTACGGCTACGTCGGCGACCTGCCGAGCAAGGGGCTGCCGGCCCTCGTGGATTTTCGTCACTACCGTGCGGCGCACGCGGGCATCGCCATTTATCAGGGCGAC
>JANOAY010000374.1:0-2412 GCA_031411375.1 Pedosphaera sp.
CGCTTCCTAAAGGAGATTCCACCGGAGCTGATCGACGAGTGGAGCTTGCGGACCTACGGGTGAAGGCGTCCCATCGGAGCGCGGACCGCCGAGTCCGCGTGTTTCAGTTACTTTTCCAAGATCATTACGAACTGAAAATGACCGCGCGGACTCAGCGGTCCGCGCTCCGATGGGACGCCTTCACCCGTAGGTCCGCAAGCTCCACTCGTCGATCAGCTCCGGTGGAATCTCCTTTAGGAAGCGTGAGGGCATCTGCATCGCATCGCCGCCGTAAGCCTGCATGGCGCGGATGAGCGGATAGCTGAGATACAGTTCATCGCGTGCGCGCGTGATGGCTACGTAAAACAAGCGGCGCTCCTCTTCCTCGCCCTCGACGGATTCGCTGGAGCGCGACGAGGGAAACAGCCCGTCGCACAGCATGATCACGAACACGACATCGAATTCCAAACCCTTCGCCTGGTGAATGGTAGAAAGGCGCACTTGCTCGTCGTCCTTCGACTTGGTGTTCTGATCATCGGCTTCGATGTTCGTGAGCAGCGAGAGCTGCGTCAGGAATTCTTCCGTCGATTTGAAAGTGCGCGCGAAGCTGGCGAGCTGTTCGAGGTCTTCGAGGCGGTTGCGGTAGTTAGCGAAATTCTCCTGCAAGTAATCCTCATAGCCCGCCTCGACCACGATGCGGATCATTTCCCACGGCTGCGCGCGCACAGGTTCGACTTCGAGCTGCGAGAGCGTGATGGCGAACTGTGCCCAGGCTTTCTCGGCTTTCTTCGGCGCGGCGGAGGAGGATTTCTGGAGGGCGATGGCGATGGAAGCTCTTCCAACCTTCTTTTGTGGTTCACGTTCTCTCTCACCCCGGCCCTCTCCCGCTGAGAGAGGGAGAATGGCATTCAGCGCTGGAACTTTCGAGGCGGCATCGTCAGCAAGAGACGCGGACTGACTGTCTCCCTCTCCCAGCGGGAGAGGGCCGGGGTGAGGGAGAACCGCGCCCAATGCCAACCACGCACTCGAATACTTCCCCCACAACTTCTCCGCACCCTTCCCGCCGATGCCGGGCTGCATCATCGCCAATCGCTTGAACGACAGTTCATCCGTCGGGTTCGTCACCAGCTTGAGATACGCGGCCACGTCCTTGATGTGCGCCTGCTCGAAGAAGCGGATGCCGCTGGTGATGCTGAACGGAATGTTGCGCCGCGTGAACTCCAGTTGCAGTTCCAGCGCGTGAAAGTGCGAGCGGTAGAGCACCGCCATCTCGTTCATGCTGCGCCCTTCCTCGCGCAGTTCCAGCACGCGCTGCGCGATGAAACCCGCCTGCTGGTTGCCATCGCCACACACCACGAGCACGGGTTTCTGGCCGGACTTTTTCGCGGCGGTGAGCTGCTTGCTGAACTGTTCGGTGTTCGCGGCAATGGCGGCGTTTGCCACGGAGAGAATCTCCGGGGTGCTGCGATAATTGATCTCGACCTTGTAAGTCTTCGTGCCGGGATAGCGCTTCGGGAATTCGAGAATGTTGCGGAAGTTCGCGCCGCGCCACGCGTAGATGCTCTGCGAATCGTCGCCCACCACCATCACGTTCTTGTGCTTCGCACCGAGCAGATCAATGAGGTCGCTCTGGAGCTTGTTCGTGTCCTGATATTCGTCCACGAGGATGAACTGGAACCGGCGCTGGAACTGTTCGCGCACGTCCACCTGCTCCTGCAAGAGCTTCAGCCAGAGCGCGAGCAGGTCGTCGAAGTCCATCACGTTCGCGGCCTGCTTGCGCTTCACGTAGCGCGTGGCGATGTCGGCAATCTGCGGCGCGAGGGCGGCGAAGTAATCGTAATCCTGCGCGACTACTTCCTCCACGGAGCGATGCGTGTTGAGGCCCATCGAGATGATGTCGCTCACCACGTCGGCCTTGGGAAAACGCGTCGCCTTCACGTCAATCTCCGCCTCGGCAATGCACGCTTTGAGCAGGTCGCTGGAATCCTCGCGGTCGAGAATCGTGAAGTCAGGACGGAAGCCGAGCAGCTCCGCGTGCCGACGCAAAACCCGCGCACCGATGGAGTGAAATGTGCCGCCCCACAGCTCGGGCAAGTCGCGTCCGAGCAGGTCCGCCACGCGGCGCATCATCTCGCGCGCGGCTTTGTGTGTGAAGGTAAGCAGGAGAATGCGGTCCGGCGGAATGCCCTGCTCCAGCAAGTAAGCGACGCGATAAGTGAGCGTGCGCGTCTTGCCCGAACCCGCGCCCGCGATGACCAGCGCCGGTCCCGGCAGTGCCGTCACGGCGGCGTGCTGCTGCTCGTTCAGTTCGCGCGCGTAGTCAATCTGGAGATCGACCGGCGCGTGAAACTTGTGCAGCACATACTCGCGAGACATCGGCGGGTTGGTTGGCGCGCTCCAGGATCAAGCCTGCGTCGCGCGTGACTTCTGCTG
>JANOAY010000375.1:0-23419 GCA_031411375.1 Pedosphaera sp.
CGTTCGGAACAACGGCTGATCCGGCTCAAGCAGCGAACGGCGCGCGCCAAGGTTTTCAACTACCGCGCCGCGCGCTGGGATGGCTCGGCGAAACTCCCGACAAAGACAAAATTCGACGGTGTGCTGATTGATGGCCCGTGCAGCGGCGTGGGCACCTGGCCGCGCAATCCGCACGCCCGTTGGACGGCGACCTTGCAAGATGTGCAGGAGCTGGCGGCGATTCAGCAGCGCCTCATCCTGAACGCGGCGGCGGCGGTGAAGCCGGGCGGCAAACTTATTTATGCCGTTTGTACCCTGACGCGCTCTGAGACGGACGCAGTGGCAGATCTTTGTTCACCGCAGTTATCTGGATTCGCACCGTGTCCGCTGCCTGCCTGGCCCAATGTGCCGCCAACAGCATCGGCCCGGACACGGATTTGGCCGCAGACCTTTCGGGGGAACGGAATGTTTGTAACGGCGTGGGAGCGTATTTCATGAGAGTGAAGCGTTGAGTTTTTTATCCTTGGCGTCGGCTAGTCCGAACGAAAGTAGTCGTCAATGAGTCCGGCTTTGCTGTCATCAAACTGCTTGTTCGGCCCGGCGGAGCGGATGATGACCTCGTTGTTCGCGAAATAGATTTTCAACGGCGTGCCCCACGGGTCCACGATTTCACCCTTCGCGTTCAGGTCGGCCTTCTTCACGGCGACGATGATGATCCTCTTGGGGTTCGCGCCTTCGAGCAGGGCCTTGGCGATTTCGGCGGGCGTGCCGGTCGGGTAGCTGCCGACGTGGGTGCGATACTGGTGGAAGGCGTTGAAGAGATTGTCCACCTCCTCGTTGAAGGCGCGGACGGGCTTGTCCTTTGTCCATTTGCTGGCCGCCGTCCAACCCCAGACTGCCCCAATTCCAACCACCAGAACGACGAGGATTAGGAAAATCCTGCGGAACGCATTGGCTGATTCATTCATGCCTCCCGGTAATGCAAGAGGCTTGCCAAGTGGAAAAAGTAATCGGTGAGACAGTGAAACAGTGATCAGTCGGGACAGTGGGCGGCTCGCTGACACGAGACTGGAAAGCCTCGTTGCCCCACTACTTCGCCGGCGCCGCCGTGCTCGCGCGCGTGATGACCTCTGCCCGCAGCCGCTTGCTCTCCGGCGGCTTTCCTTCGTGCAAGGCCTGCATCAAATCCATCGCGGCGTAGCCGAGCCGCAGCTTGGGCTGGCGGATGGTCGTGAGCGGCACGCGGAAGTATTCGCTGACCAAAATGTTCCCGAAGCCCGCCACGGAAATCTGCTCGGGAATCTTGATGCCCTGGTTCAGCAACACATCCGCCGCGCCGATGGCGACGAGATCATTCGTGGCCTGCACGGCGGTGGCGTGCGGGTTTTCGTTGAGCATTTGCAGCGCGGCTTTCTCGCCTTCCTCGATGGTACTGCCGGCGTTGAAGACCAGCTTGTCGTCGAGTTCCAACCCGGCTTCGCGCATGGCGCGGCGGTAGCCTTCGTAGCGTTCTTGCGCGGAGGGCGAAACGGGCGGGCCGGTGAAGTAGGCGATGCGTTTGTGGCCGAGGTCAATCAGGTGCTTCGTCATCGCGAAGCTCGCGGCGATGTCGTCCGTCTCCACATTCGCGAAGTCGCTGCAAAACAAACCGCGATGGCCGAGGATCACCGTCGGCACTTTCAGCCGCTCGATTTCCTGATAGGCCGGCGCGCGCGGGCCGAGCCGATAGACGGGCGTGATGAAGAGTCCGTCCACGCGCCGCGTGAGCATCCGCCGGATGCACGATTCCTCGCGCGACGTCTGGTTGAGCGAATGCGCGAAGATCAAATCGTAGCCCAGATCGTGCGCGCGTTCTTCGAGCGCCATCACGATGCGCGCGTAAATCGGGTTCGTCGCCGCCGAGATGATGAGTCCGAAGAGCTTCGACTTGCCGCTGCGCATGAGCTGCGCCGAGAGGTCCGGCACGTAGCCCATCTCGTTCGCGATTTTGTGGATGCGCGCGCGCATCTCCGCCGAGATGTCCTTCTTGTCGCGCAGCGCCTTCGACACGGTCATGATGGAAACGCCCGCGCGCGCCGCGATGTCTTTCAGCTTTACCATGCGTTTGAAATCCGAGGGTTGGACTGGTGGACAGAATTCATTTCCGGCGACAGCCTGTCTGAGAGCGGAGCGTTCTCCCTCACCCCGGCCCTCTCCCGCTGGGAGAGGGAGAATGTCAGCCAGCGTCGGCTGACGACGAGCGCACTCAAAGTCACGAGGGCTGAATGCCGTTCTCCCTCTCCTCTGGGGAGAGGGCCGGGGTGAGGGGAATGCGGCATCCAAAACCATGAGGCCCGCAGCGCAGGCACATGCTCCAGTTGGAGTTCAACCTTCAGGTTGTTCCGGTCACATGCGGGAGGAAGCAAGGGCATAGTCCGGGGAAATCAAATGTTCGACCCGCTCCAGTGCAGCTTCTGCCGCAAGGTCTGGAAAAACGAGCTGCCGCGCAGCCGCAGCAGCCGCACCGCGTGCTTGCTCTTCTTCACCTGCACGAAGTCGCCCGTGTCCAACGGCATCTGGACCTGCCCGTCCGCCGTCAAAATCGTGTCCACGCGCTCGCTTAACACCGTGACCTTCACCACCGAGTTCATCGGGACGATCACCGAGCGGTTCGAGAGCGTGTGCGGGCAGATCGGCGTGAGCGTGAAAACATCCGCGTCCGGACTCACCACCGCGCCGCCTGCCGCGAGCGAGTAGGCTGTGGAGCCGGTGGGCGAGCTGATGATCAATCCGTCGCAGCGGTAGCGCGTGAGTTCTTCTTCGCCCACGGTCACGCCGAGTTGAATCAACCGCGAGGTCGCGCCACGGCTGATCACGAAATCATTCAGCGCGAGTTCGGAAATCTTTTTGCCCTGGCTCTGGCCGGTGGCCTGGATGAGCGGGCGCGTTTCGACGCGATAATCTCCGGCCCAGATTTGTTTTAGCGCCGGGGCGAGCTGGGGAGCTTGAATCGCGGTGAGGAAGCCCAAACCGCCGACTTTCACGCCGAGGATCAGCGTCCGCAATCCGGCCAGTTCCCGCGCCACGCCCAGCATGGTGCCGTCGCCTCCGAAGACCAGCATCAGATCCACTTTGGACGCAAGCGTCCGGTAATCGGAAACCGAGTGGCACTTCAATCCGGCGAGTTGGGCGGTGGCGGCGTCGCAGAACAACTTGCGTCCGCTGGCCTGAATGAGACGCGCCGCGCTTTGCACCAGCGTGCGGCTGGAGGTTTTGCCGGAGTTCGCCAGCAGCCCCACGCTGCGGATTTTGTCAGCCGTGCTTTTCAATCAGTACGAGAAATTCTTTGTTGCCCGCCGGCCCCAGCAGCGGCGACTCCATCACGCCGCGCCATTTCACTTCCGTCATTTTGCCCACGAACTCTTCCAGTTCCCGCAGCACCCGCGCGTGAACTTCCGGGTCCGTGATCACGCCCGCGCCCCGATCCGCCTCTTCCTTGCCGGCTTCGAACTGGGGCTTGATGAGCGCGACGACGTTACCCAAGGGCCGCACCAATGCAATCGCGGGCGGCAAAATCTTCCGCAACGACATGAACGAGCAGTCAATGACCACCAGATCCACCGCGAAGGTGGAGAGCCTCGCGCTGCGAGGCGAGTCCGAAAGCGTTCGCAGCGCGACCGCTTCCACCTGTTCAGGCGTAAGCGTGCGCGCGTTGGTTTTTTCCATCACGACCACGCGCGGGTCCCGCCGCAATTTCCACGCAAGCTGTCCTTGTCCGACATCCACGGCGAAGACGCGCGCCGCGCCGTGTTGCAACAGGCAGTCCGTGAAGCCGCCGGTGGACGCGCCGAGATCAATCGCCGTCAACCCACGCACTTCGATCTGAAAATGCTCCAGCGCATGTTCCAGTTTGTGCCCCCCGCGACTGACGAACTTGTCGCCCGCTGTCAGTTCCACACAGTCCGATTCGCGCACGCTCTCGCTGGCCTTGGCCGCGACCTGGCCGTTCACGCGCACCGCGCCGGCCATGATGGCGCGCTTCGCCTTCTCGCGGCTCTCACACAAGCCGCGTTCGACGAGAATTTGATCCAGCCGCGCCCGCACGCGCGCGACGCTGCCACAGGGAGGTTGAGAGTTGGAAGTTGAGAGTTGAGAGCAAGGGGGGAAATTGTCGCGCTGCGACCATGCTTAGTGGGGCAGGCGTCCCGCCTGCCTTCGTCCTTGGGCCGTCTCGGCTGAAGAACCACCAGCCGGGACGGCCAGTGGACAGGTGGCAGCCGAGACGGCTGCCCCACTCACAGTGGACTGGTCGCAGCGCGACCCGGTCCACCAATCCAGTCCTGCGCTCGCTTTGCTCCTTCGGTCGTGTTTAATGTGCGCGGCAACCGAAGCATGAAAACGCAAATTCCCGACGCGCTGAAACAAGACGTGCCCCAGACCACCTGGGGAAAAATCCTCACCGCCACGCCCGTGATCATGACCGTGGTGGCGACGGCGCTGGCGGGACTCGCGTCGAGCGAAATGACCCGCGCGCAATACGCCCGCTCGCTGGCCGCACAGCAGCAGGCCAAGGCCGGCGACCAGTGGAGTTTCTTCCAGGCCAAACGCCTGCGCGGCGCGATGCAGCGCACCACGCTCGATCTAATTCAGGCGACGGCGGACGTGCGCCCGCTCGGCGCGGACGTGCTGGCAAAGTTTGATCCGGCGACGTTGGTCGCGTTGCAAAAGGGCGAGACGCCCGCGCTCCCGCCCGCGCCGGAAATTTCACCCGAGTTGAAACACGCGCGCGAACTGCTCGAAGCCGCCAGGCCAGAAAGTGAAATCACCGCCGCGCTGGCGAACATTGACGAGGCCGTCATCCTCGCCGCTACGCGGGCCGCGCGGGATCGCGCGGATGTTTTTGACGCGGCAACGAAGCCGGTGAACCAGGCGCTGGATGGTTTGGAAAAATCCCTGGCCGGTGGCGCACGCGAAACGACGCGCGATTTCACCGCCGCCCGCGCGCGCTACAACGCGGCGCGCTACGACGCGGAGGCGCGGTTGAACCAGTCGGTCGCCCATCTCATCGAGCTGCAAGTCCGCAAGAGCAACCTGATGGCGGACCGGTTTCATCGGCGCAGCCAGCAGTTTTTCTTCGGGATGCTGGGCGCGCAGGCGGCAGTGATTGTCTCCACGTTTTCGCTGGCGGCGCAGAAGCGTTCGATTCTCTGGACGCTCGCGGCCGTCGTCGGCCTCGCGGCGGTAGCGTTCGCGGTGTTTGTTTATTTTTACGTGTAGAGAACGGAGCAGCGGACCGCCGAGTCCGCAGTTTTTATTGCGTGTGCAAAATGGAGATGTTCTTCCGTTCCACTTCACCGGACATGCTGTCCGGTGCTCCGTTACCGCACGCGGTAGAAACGTCGCGGCGAAGTCGTGTTCGTGTGGCTGAGTTGGATGACGCCGCTGGCCGCGCTGTTCGTGGCGAGGCGAGTCCACGTCACCAAGTTCGTTGAAGTTTCAAAAACGTAGTTGCTCCCCGCCACGCCCAAGAAGGTCATGGTGAACACGCCGCCCGCCCGCTGCGATTGTAGGAAGCGCGCGGGCGCATTCAGATACAAACTTGCCGCCGCGCTGGTCACGGAACCCGCCGTGTTCGACACGCGCACATCGTAGCTGCGCTGATCGGTGGCGCGGAAATTCGTGATGGTGATCGAGGCATTCGTGCGGCCCGGCCAGTTCACACCGTTCGTGCGCCATTGAAAAGCCATCGGCGCGGTGCCGGAAGCTGCAACGTTGAGCGTCACGTTCGCGCCTGCTGCCACCGTCTGGCTGATCGGTTGCGTCGTGATCGCAGGTCGCACGGGCGGCGCGACCGTGCCGTGCGTGACGGAGAGCTGGTAAAACGAAACGCGCCCGCCTTCCGTGACCGGCCCGGCGTTGTCCTGCAAGTACGCGCCCGCCTTGAAGTAGAACGTGCTGTCCGTACCCCACCTGGGATCGCTGGCCACGAAATCATGGCTGTTGGTCACGCCGTTCACGGCCACGATGGCCACGCCGTCCACGACTTTGATCTCGTAATCAATCAGCGCGTTGGCTCCGACGTTGTGGATGAATTTCGCGTCGCCGCTCTCGGTGAGGTTGCGGCGGATGTACACCTGCACGCGCCCGTTGCCGTATTGCACCTTCACGAGCCGCTGCACCGGATAGCCATGCACCTGGCCGATGATGACCTCGCCGGTGTCCGGCTGCTGCGTCACGCGGCATTGCCCGCGCAAGATGTGCGTGCCGACCGCCGTCCAGTTCACGCTGGAGTCGGTGCCGCTGATCAGTTCGCGCAACTCGGTGCGCGGAGCCGTCGCGCCGCTGGTCGTGACGCCAATGACCGGGCACCAGAAAACCATCGCGCCATCCGTGCCGGTGTAAAAGAACTCGCTCGCGTAGGTCTGGAGCTGCGGGTATTTGATTTCGGCGGGAGAGCCATTCAGGCCGCCGGACACGTCCACGGGCAGCGTCAGCTTCCAGCGGCGAAAATCAAAATTTTCTCCGGGCGTGGCGGCGCGACCAGCTCCCACGCCGACCAACAGCGCCAGCGCCAGCAAACACGTTTTAGAAATCAGACTCCTCATGGTTAATCGGTACGGGCGCGAGCGAGAAACGCAATGGCGCGGCGGGCGATTGTCGGATTATGCCCAGAGCGTTTTGCATCGGGCGTCGGGCGAAACGCCTTGGCCGACGAGGAGGGCGCATCGGTGCCACCGCGTTCGAGGCAATGATGAAAGCGCGAAATGGCGGAGGCGGCTTGGCGGAAAACATTCTGATTCACGGATTGAAAATCGGCATTTCGCACGGCGCGCTGAAATAAATGCTCCTCACGCCAAGTCCGCGAGCGACGCGAAGCGGGAAAAACATCTCCGCCCTTTGCGTCCTTCGCGGACTTCGCGTGAGGCTTTTCGGACCGCCGCCCAGATATTTCACCCCCGCCCTCCGGCAGTTCACCCCTCGGCAGAGCAGGCCCGCCCAAAAACGAATGGCAACGAGGGCCGAAGCCTGCTAACCACACACCCACCCATGACAACGAACAGACATTCCTTCGTCGCACTGTTTGCGGCCTTGGCGGGATTCATCTCCGCCGGCGCGCTGCACGCGGACACCACTTACACCGTGCGCCAGACTTTCACCGTCAAGAGCCTGCCCGATGGCGCGAAGCAGGTGCGCGGGTGGTTCTGGATGCCCGAGGACGGGGCCGAGCAGAAGGTCACGGACTTCCGCGTGGTGGAAGCGCCGACGTCGCTGAAGATCACCCGCGACCCGCGCTACGGTCGCTCGTGGCTGCACGCGGAGGTGGCGGCGGACACGAACGCGCCGCTGCGCATCGTGACGGAATTCACCGTGGTGCGCCGCTCCGTGAACGGCATGGCGCAAGCCAGCAAAGCCACGCCGCTGACCGAGCAGCATAAGCGCGTCTTCGCCGCTGAATTGCGGAAGGACGAGAAGCACATGGAGGTCACGCAGAAGCTTCAAGATCTCGCGGACGATCTCGCCGGGAACGAAAAGAACCCGGTCATTCAGGCGCGCAAGTTTTTCGATTATGTGATCGAGAAGAGCGATCACTACTCGAAGTTTGGCCCGATGCCGAAGGGCAAATGCCTCGGCGACGCGATGGAATGCCTGTCGGGCACGGGCGACTGCTGCACGGATCAGCACGCGCTGTTCATCGCCCTCTGCCGGGCGCGGGGCATTCCGTGCCGCCTGATGTTTGGCAGCCGGCTAAAGATCGAGAACGAGGGTAAGGACTATGATCCGGGCTACCGTTGCTGGCCGAATTTTTACGCGCCCGGACTGGGCTGGGTGCCGCTGGACATTTCCTCGGCGGACGCCACGAAGCCGGAATCCATCGGCGACTGGTTCGGCGGGATGGACGACCGCCGTCTCGAATGGGCGGAAGGCCGGGACTTTGATCTGGAGCCGAAATCCGACGTGCGCCCCGACCTCGTGATTCGCGGCTGGGTGGAAGTGGACGGCAAGCCGCTCAAGGATTTCGACCGCACGCTGAATTTCCGCCGCGTGGACGCGGCGGTGACGGCGGCGAAGTGAGAGCCTCACTTCGCATCATCATCTGACTTGTCGTCCTTCTTGTCGTCCTCGTCATCCTTCTTGTCGTCGGTCTTGGGATCGTCGCCGGACTTGTCATCGCTTTCCTTTTCCTTGGAGGGATCCTTTTTCGCGTCGGCCTTTTTCTTGTCGTCCTCTTTTTTCTTTGCGTCGTCCTTGAGGGCTTTGAGGCGCCCGCGGAGCCATTCGTCGGCCACGCCTTTCTTCTCCGCCTCCTCGTAATCTTTCTTGGCCTCCTCCTTGTTGCCGAGGAGTTCCTGAATCTGACCACGATCCATCAGCATCAACGGGTCGGGCGTGCTGCGGCCGAGGCGGTCGTTCATTTCTTTCAAGGCGGCTTCGAGGTCGGCTTTCGCGGCTTCCTTTTTGTTCTGCGCGAGACGGACTTTGGCGCGGCGCAGGAGCCAGGTGCTTTTCAGGCGCGCGTCTTCCAACTCGGTTTCAATGCGCGCGAGAGCCACGTCGGCCTTGCCGCCGTCGATGAGCGCGTCGAGCCATTCCGTTTCCAGCAGTCCGCTGCCGGTGGCCTTCACGCCGTCGTCCAGGCCGGCGATACGTTCCTTTTTCAGCCCGAGCTGCTGCTGCAACTGGCTGCGCGCGAGATACCACTCCACGCTGTCGGCGTGTTCCTTGATCGCAAGATTGGCGGCGTCGAGGGCCGGGGCGTAGTCCTTGCGCGCGCGCCGGATGTCGCTCTGGATCATGTGCGCGGAGCCAAGTTCGGCGCCGGGTTCGGCGTGCTTGATGGCGCGCTTGATGGTGTCGGAAGCCTCGTTGGTCTTGCCGGTGGCGAGATACGCCTTGGCCAGTTCGCGCAGGATGAGCGCGGACTCCGGCTCAAAGTGCATCGCCCGTTCCAAGTCCTTGATCGCCTCTGAGGATTTGCGAATGACGTTGTACTCGATGGCGCGTTGCAACAGCAGGTCGGCGGATTCGCCCTCCACTTTGATGCGCTCGGTCAGTTCCTCGATGTCGTGCTCCGGGCCGTCGTGCGCGCGAGCCGCAGAAGGCAGCGCGAGCGCCAGGCAGACGAGGCCAATGACGAATGACGAATGGCGAATGGCGAAGAAGAGTCCGCGTCCGGCTTCTGCCTTCTGAATTCTGCCTTCTGAATTCTTTTTCATACGCGCCTCAGTCTTCCAGAATCAGATACGGATCAATGAACATGTCCACCGCCTCGGCCGGCGAGTGCGCCTCGATGGTGAGCACGTTGACGCCTTCCTTCACATGCTTGTGCGCGTCCTTGAGCGAGAGGTAGGTCGGGCCGCTGCTTTCGCGGGCCTTGAGCTTCTGGACGTTGCGGCCGGCGCTGCGCCCGATGTTCACGCGCGCCACTTCGCGGCCGTTGATGTAGGCGATGAAGCCGTCGCGATAGTCCACGATCAAACCCATCTCCGTGATGCGGTCGGCCTGCTCGATGTTGAATTCGCGGCGCAGATAAATGGACGAAGGTCGCCCGCCCCCTTCGCGCGGCACTTCAGTGCGGAAGGTGGCGTCACCGAAACCAAAGCCAGCGGCCCCGCGCTTCCACTTCGCGGCGTCGAAATCCTTGCGCGTCCAGCCCGCGCCCTGCGGGTCTTCGCCGGCGAGGAACTGCCACTCGGCAAACTTGGGAATCAACACCTTGTAATCCACGGGCGGCTGGTTCTCGGACTTGATCTCCACATGCGACGTGGTGTTGGTCGGCTTCTTGTATTCCTCGGGCTGCCACGGCAGGGCGATGCGGACTGGCTCGACCTTGCCGCGTTTCACGAGGCTGAAGACGTCGCGCACCTTGCCGGACTTGTTGATCATCTTGCCCGTGAGCGTGTCGCCGTCCACGTCCACCATCACTGAGCCGTGTTCCGTGATCGTCCGCTTCATCAACGGCACGGTGCCTTTGCGGCCAATGTTTGCACCCGCGTTTCCAGCCACGATCTGCACCGTGCCTTGATGCGGGTGAATGCCCTCGCTCTTGCGATATGCGCCGTCGCCGTTCGGATCGCCGTCGCCGTCATCGAAAACAAAATTGTCCGCCGCCTGGTTGGTCTCGTTGTACGAGCCGTCCATCAGCATTGAGCGCTCATAAATGTGCGAGTGGCCCGTCAGCACCAGGTCCACGCCGCCCGCTTCCGCGATGGGCAGGATGTACCGGCGCATTTCCTGCAAGTCTTTCTCCTTGTCCGCGTCGTGCGAGCCTTTTGTGTAGGGCGGGTGATGCCAGAAGGCGATGATCCAGTCCGCCTTGGCCTTTTCCAAATCCGCCTTCAGCCACTTGGCCATCGCGCCGCCGGGCTTGCGGTCGAGGTCGTGCGAATCGAGGCAGACGAAATGAATGTTCGCCCAGTTGAAGGAGAAATACGCCTCCGTGCCGGACGCCAGTCCGCCCACCTCGGCGTAGCGCGGCACCACATACGCATCGTAATATGGTCCCACGCCCGTCGTGCCTTTCGAGGTCATGCCCTCGTGATTGCCCATCGTGGGCCAGCAGACGGAACTGCGCAGCGCGCCTTCGTACGACTCGAAGAAGCGGCTTTGAAATTCCATGTCGCGCCCCGTGCCGTAGGCCATGTCTCCGAGGTGCAGCCAGAAATCGAGCGGATGCTTTTCGCGCGCCGTGACATCGAGCATCGCGCGATAGACATCCATCTGCTCAGGGCGGCCCGTGCCGCCGTCGCCCAGCGCCCAGAAGCGCACCGGCTGTTTCGTGCCAATCATCGGCGGCGTGGTGAACGAGTAGGTTTCATCCGCGGGCGTCAGGCGTTTGTCGCCGTCGAACACCGCGTAAAAATATTTGGTGGCGGGTTCGAGTCCTTGCAGCCGCGCCTCGTATTGGAAGGTGCCGAGCGGCGCGGAGTGCATCTTGCGCAGCTTCAAGTTTTCCTCGGTGCGATACTTCTGGAAGCGGCTCGGCAGCGCGTCCTTTTTGTCGCCGAGCATGGAGCGCACGAGGATGCCCGTGCCCGACTTGTCGCTCAGGGCCGAGAGTTCGCCGTTGAGCTTGTTCAACGCCGTGCCGTACTTCACCACCGGTTTGATCGTCCCCGCCGTGCGCCAGACGACATAGATCGAGTTCGTGGTGGAGAATTGCAGATACGGCGCGCGCAGGAAGGCGGGGCGTTCCGCTTCCGCGGCGCGCAAGCCATAAGTCGAGGCCAGCAACGCGGCCACAGCCAAAACCAAAAGACGATTCATCGGGGAACAGACGTGCATCGGCGGAGGATCACGGAAAAAAGTTTTCCGTCAATCGCGCAGGCGGGCCGACCAGGGCAGACGCAGCAAAAGGTGGAACGGCTCGCACTGCGAGCCGTCGCGTCGCGCAGAGCGACGCGTGGGGACGGGCTGGAGCGCACCTTCGGCCCATGCTGGCCGCCCGCTCGGCGCGGGCTGGTTTGGTCGCAGCGCGACCAAACCCACCGCCTCGGTTTGATGGGCTTCGACATTTATAATGCGTCGGCCCTGCGGGGAACCGCCGCCGGACTTCACCTTGACCGTGGCGCGGACCGGGATTTGAATCGTGCCCATGCCCGACACATTTCAGATTTCCCGTCGTTCCTTCCTCACGCGCGCCAGTCTCACCGCCGCCGCCACCGGGCTGCCGCTGTGGTTTGTGGAGCACGACCTCGCGCGCGCGGCGGAGCAGAGCACCGCGCCCTCGGCCTCGCCCAACAACCGCCCCGGCCTCGCGCTCATCGGCTGCGGCGGGCAGGGCGCTTCCGATCTGGCCGGGGCCGCGAAGTTCGGCAACGTCGTCGCGCTGTGTGATGTGAAGGACAACGCGTTGAAGGCGGTGGCGGCCCGTTACACCCAAGATGGCAAAGCACCCGCCACCTTCAGCGACTTCCGGAAAATTCTCGAACGCAAAGACGTGGATATCATCGTCAACGGCACACCCGACCACTGGCATTCCTTGATCAACATCGGAGCCGCTCGCGCGAAGAAGGATATGTACGGCGAGAAGCCCCTCACGCTGACCATTGATGAAGGCAAGCAAGTGATCAAAGCCGTGCGCGATCACAAAATTGTTTTTCAGACCGGCACGCAGCAGCGCAGCGACCGGCGTTTTCGTCTGGCCTGTGAGTTGGTGCGCAACGGACGCATCGGTAAACTTCAGACCGTGGAAGTGTTCGTGCCCGCGGGATTGCGCGAAGGTCCGTTCGCCACCGAGCAAGTCGCGCCCGCCGGATTGAACTGGGACCTCTGGCTCGGCCAGGCCCCGCAGGTCGGCTACATGAAGGAGCGCGCGAGCAACATGTTCCGCTGGTGGTGGGATTACGCCGGCGGGCCGGTCACGGACTGGGGCGCGCATCACAACGACATTGCGCGCTGGGCCATCGGGCAGGACGGCCCCATCGGCGTCGAGGCCAAGGCCACGGTCGGCCCCATCGCGGGCGGTTACACGACGTGCAAAGAGTTCGAGGCCACGCTGGAATACGCCGGCGGCATCCGGCAGATCGTGAAGACGACCGCGGCGGACTCGCCGTTCGGCGGCATCATTGATCCGAAAGGCCAGCGCAACGGCATCCGCTTCACCGGCACCGACGGCTGGCTCTGGGTGAATCGCGGCGACATGAGCGCGACCAAGGAGGAGATTTACATGACGCCGCTGCCCGGCGACGCGCTCAAGCTCGAAACCAGCAACAACCACATGGGCAATTTCTTCGACTGCGTTCGCTCGCGCAAAGACCCGGTGGCGCACGTCGATCAGGGCCATCGCTCGGCGGTCGTCGGCCACCTCATCATCATCGCCATGCAACTGGGCCGCAAACTTCAGTGGGATCCGGCGAAGGAAGTTTTCACCGGCGACGGCGCGAAGGAAGCCAACAAGCACCTCGCGCGTGAGATGCGGAAGCCGTACGACTACAGCTTCGTGGGCTGACGCGGCGGACTGGCGGGCGCATCTGGACTCCCTCTCCTCCACGGAGTGGAGGAGAGGGCTGGGGAGAGGAGGCGCTCGGTAACACGCTCAGTGGTATGTATGGCTCGGAAGCCCCTCTCCCCGCGCTTCACTGCGGGGAGAGGGAGTCGGAGTAGGTGCGGGTTCAAGATGCGCCCCGGACTGGCGCGGGCGGTTATTTCTTCTCCACCGGTGCTGCAGCAGGTGCTGGTGCCGGCGTGGGAATCACCTGCGTCACGGGCGCGTCATGCCAGTGACCGTGTTCGACGGACCACACTTTTCCCGGCGGCGCTTCGCCGGGCGGCTGCGGCCCGGGCGTGTTTGGCTGCGCCGGTGGTGGCGACATGGTGATGACCGGTGCCGGCGAGGTCACGCCCGCCGCCGGAGCGGCTGACTGCTGCGTCGCCGCCTGCGGCCGGGTCAAATAATAAGTGCCAGCCGATCCGGCGATCACGCCGCCAGCGGCGGCCAGAACGATCACCAGACCGAGCGGTATTCCCGGCTTCGATGTTTCACGGGAGCCGGAGGATTTCTTTTTGCCTTGGGTCATGGGCGCGAGGGTTGCGACTTGGACAAGTGAGGTCAAGCCGCCCTTGTGCTCACGGTTGGTGGCGGCGGCCTCCCGGCGGCTGGCGTCACTCCCTGGCACGAACCTCGATAGATTGGAACTTGGA
This sequence comes from Pedosphaera sp., assembly GCA_031411375.1. Classification (GTDB taxonomy): domain Bacteria; phylum Verrucomicrobiota; class Verrucomicrobiia; order Limisphaerales; family SIBH01; genus JANNGC01. The sequence continues at coordinate 13,600 of JANOAY010000375.1, forward strand.
GTTTGTTTGAGATTTGCGGTTTGGAGCTTGGGATTTGAAATTCACCACCCCCTCCGCCGCAGAAATCTTTTGGTTTCCCCGTTACACGAATGCTACTTTGGACCCAATCATTATGTCTTGGCACCCAATGAAGGCTCTCCTTTTGTCCATTGCGCTCGTCTGTATTTTTTCGGCGACTTCCGTGCAGGCGCAGGTCAGCAACGCCATCACGCGCGAGGTCTATTTGAACATCGGCGGCGGTTCCATTCCTGACCTGACGAATAATCCTGCCTACCCGAACAGCCCAAACATCCAAGAGGTGCTGACCACAAGCTGGGATGTGCCGGTGGATGCCTTTGAGAATTATGGCACCCGTCTGCGCGCGCTGGTCATTCCGCCGACCACGGGCAATTACACCTTCTGGATTTCTGGCGACGACAACTGCCAGCTCTTCCTCAGCACCGACGCCAATCCGGCCAACCGCACGATCATCGCCCGCGTCAACACCTGGACCTCGTGGAAGGAATGGACGAAGGAGACGAATCAGCAGTCCGCGCCCATCGCGCTCGTGGGCGGGCAGCAGTATTACCTCGAAGCGTTGCAGAAGGAAGGCGGCGGCGGCGACAGCTTGAGCGTGCGCTGGCAGTTGCCCGGCGGGGTCTGGGAAAATCCCGGTGACCCGGGCGCGCCCCTTCCGGCCACGCGCTGCATCAGCGTGGGCGTGGCCGCGCCGATTCTCACGCAGCAGCCGACGAACGTCACCGTCATCGAAGGCAACCAGACCACCTTCGCCGTGCGTTTCTCGCAAAGCTGGGGCGCGACGATTCAATGGCGGCGCAACGGCACGAACCTGCCCGGCGAGACCGCCACCAATCTGCTCTACGGCCCGGTGTCGCTCTCGGACAGCGGCGCGGTGTTCAGCGCGGTAGTGGTGAACCCCTACGGCTCCGTCGTCACGACCAATGCCCGGCTCTCCGTGGTTCCCGACGCGACACCGCCCACGATTTCTTCCGTCGGAAATCTTGGCGACAACGATGTCATCACCGTCGTGTTCTCCGAGCCGGTCGAGGCGGCGACGGCGCTCGCGAGCGGCAACTATACGATCAACAGCGGCATCTCCGTGGTCAGCGCGACCTTCGGCGTGGATGCGCGGACCATCGTGCTCACCACCACGCCGCTGACGGCGAACGTCACTTACACGCTCACGGTCAACAACGTGCGCGACCGCGCGGCGGCACCGAACACCATCGTCGCCAACACGCAGCGCACCTTCGGCATCAACACGCGTCCGCTGGACATTTCGTTTCTGCGAGCCGGCGCGGAAGTTCCCGGCCCCTCGACGCGGCGCGGGCCGCTGATCATTTCCGAGGTGATGTATCACCCGACGAACCGCACGGACTTGCGGAACATCGAGTTCATCGAAATTTTCAACTCGAACCCGTGGTTCGAGGAGATGGGCGGCTATCGCATCTCGGGCGCGATTGATTACACCTTCCCGACCAACTTTGTCCTGCAAGGACGCAGCTACGTGGTGGTCGCGGCGGTGCCGGCGGATGTGCAGGCGGTTTATGGAATCACCGGCGTGCTCGGGCCGTGGGTGGGCGCGCTGGAGAACAGCGAAGGCACATTGCGCCTGCGCGACCATCGCAACGCGGTGCTGTTCGAGATGGATTACACCGGCGACGCGCCCTTCCCCGCCTCCGCCGATGGCGCGGGGCATTCGCTGGTGCTGGCGCGGCCCAGTTATGGCGAGGCGGACCCGCGCGCATGGTCGGCGAGCGATGTCATCGGCGGCACGCCGCGCACGAACGAAGTCGCGAGCGTGAACCCGTATCGCACCGTGATGATCAACGAATTCCTCGCGCACACGGATTTGCCGGATGTGGATTACGTGGAGCTGTACAACTACTCCGCCAGTTCCGTGAACGTCGGCAACTGCGTGCTCACGGACGATCCGCTGACGAACAAGTTTGTCATTCCCGCCGGCACGTTCATTCCGGCCAACGGCTTCCTCGTCTTCACCGAGACGCAACTGGGCTTCGCCCTGAGCGCGGACGGCGAGACGGTTTATTTCAAGAATCCGCAGAACACGCGCGTGCTCGACGCGGTGCTTTTCAATGGACAGGAAAACGGCGTGGCCACCGGCCGCGCGCCGGACGGCTCACCGAATTTCCATCGTCTGCAAAGCAAGACGCCCGGCGCGAGCAACGTCCGCCCGCGCGCGCCGCTCGTGGTGTTCAACGAACTGATGTTCGACCCGGTAAGCGACAATGATTTCGATGAGTTCATCGAGCTGCACAATCCCGGCACGAACGCGTTGAACGTCGGGCGTTGGCGCATTCGCGGCGGCGTGAGCTTCAACCTCCCCAATGGCACGACGATTCCCGCTAACGGCTATCTCGTCATCGGCGGCAACAGCGCGCGGCTGCGGGCGAATTATCCGAATCTGAATTTCGTGAACTGTCTCGGGGACTGGAACGGCTCGCTGAAGAATCGCGGCGAGCGGCTCACGCTCTCCATGCCCGACACCATCGTCGGAACGAACGGCGTCACGAACACGATTCACATTGTGGTGGACGAAGTGACGTACGCGGACGGCGGACGCTGGGGGAAATTTTCTGCCGGCGGCGGCAGCAGCATGGAATTGCGCGACCCGCGCACCGACCGTCGCCTCGCGCCGAACTGGGGCGACAGCATCGAGACCGCGAAGCAGGGCTGGGTGAATGTGGAGGCCACGGGCACGATGGACAACGGTCTGGAGAACGCGACGCAGTTGCACATCACGCTGCAAGGCGCGGGCGAGGTGCTGATTGACAACATCGAGGTCGTGGGCGGGACGTGGGGCACGAACCTGATCAGCAACGGCACGTTCGAGGGCGGCACGTTCGGCTGGACGTTTCAGGGCAATCACAACGCCACGAGCTGGGAGAGCGGCGAAGGTTATCTCAGCCCGCGCGCGCTGCACCTGCGCGCGGACGGGCGTGGCGACCACGGCGCGAACCGCATTCGCTATCAACTGCCGTTCACCGTGGCGGCGAATACGGCGAACGTGACGCTGCGCGCGAAAGTGCGCTGGCTGAAAGGCAACCCGAACATCCTGCTGCGGATGCGCGGCAATTATCACGAGGCATCCGGCTTCACGTTGACGGCCAAAAATCTCGGCACACCGGGATTGGTGAACAGCATTCGCACGACGAACGCCGGACCCGCGATCACCGACGTGGCGCACTGGCCGCCGCTGCCCGCCGCGAGCGCGCCCGTGCTGGTGACGGCGCGTACGCACGACCCGGACGGACTGGCCTCCATGCTGTTGAGCTACCGCCTCGATCCGGCGACGAATTTCACGACTGTGAGCATGACCAACAACGGCGCGGGTTTTTACAGCGGCGTCATCCCCGGTCAAATCAGCGGCGCGACGGTGGCGTTCTATTTGCAATCGGCGGACAAACTTGCGCCGGCAAGCGGCAGAACTTTTCCGAGCGATGCGCCGACTCGCGAGTGCGTGGTGCGCTGGGGCGACACGGCGGTCGGCGGCGTGGGCCTCGGCACGTATCGTTTCTGGATCACGCAGAAGGTTATTGACGCGTGGAGCGCGGAGGAGCGCATGAGCAACAAGCCCAAGGATGTGACCTACATTCTCGGCACCAACCGCATCGTCTATAACGCGGGCGCGTGGTTCCACGGCAGCCCGTATCATTCGCCCGCGTACAATTCGCCGGTCGGCAACGCGTGCGATTACGACATGGGCTTCCCGCAGGACGACCGGATGTTTGGCGAGACGGACCTCAATCTCTTCCGCCCCGGCAACGGCGGCGGCGACGGCACCGCGCAGACGGAAGTTCACGCCTACTGGTTTGGCGGGCAGTTCGGCGCGCCGTTTCTTTATCACCGCCCCGTGTTCATGTACGTGAACGGCGCGTTGCGCGGCATTCATCACGACGCGCAGCAGCCGAACGGCGACTTCGTGGACCAGTGGTTTCCCGACGACACGGACGGCGAGCTGCACAAGATTCAGATCGGCTTCGAGTTCGGCGACACGGCGATCGGCGCGAGCGAGGCTGGCTTTTCGGGCGTGGGCGCGAACTTCGGGCGCTACCTCACGGTCGGCGGCGCCTTCAAGCAGGGGCGTTACCGCGCCACGCTGCCGTGGCGCTCGACCTCGCCCGACGAGCAGTTTGATTACACGAACGTTTACGCGCTGGTGAACAACACGCTGACCACGGCGGCGATCAACAGCGACGCCTACACCACTGTGCTCACGAACACTTTCGACGTGCGCGAGTGGTATCAGACGCACGTCGTGCAGCATCTCATCGTGAACAACGACAGCTTCTCCTACGGCGGCGGACAGAACGCCTTCATGTACAAACCGGCGCGCGAGAAGTGGAAGCTGTTCCTGTGGGACGTGGACTTTGCCTTCGGCGGCTCGCCCTCGGATGCGAACTTCTTCGGCATCGGCGGCGCAGATCACGGGCCGCGCAACGATCACGCGCCCTTCACGCGCATCTATTGGCAGTGCCTGATCGAGGCGGCGAACGGGATGATGCTGCCGTCGCGTTCGGACACGATTCTCGACGCGCGCTACAACGGAATGGTCGCGAACGGCGCGGGCGTGGGCAGTCCGGCGGGCATCAAGAGCCACATCGCCACGCGGCGGGCCACGCTGCTCGCGCAGATCGCGGCGGCGAACACCTCGCCGTTTGAAATCCAGAGCAACGGTGGCGCGGACTTCTCCACCGCGAACAACCTCGTCACGCTCACGGGCCGCGCGCCGTTCCAAGTGGACAAGATCGAAGTCAACGGCGTGGCCTACAACGTGAGCTGGACCACGACCACGAACTGGTCGCTGCGCGTCGCGCTCCCGACCGGCACAAACGCGCTCAACGTCGTGGGCTATGATCGTTTCGGGAACGCGGTCAGCGGCTCGACCGACACCATCAGCGTCAACGTCACCGCGCCCGGCGCTCCGCCGCAGGACAACCTGGTCATCAACGAACTCATGTTCAGCCCCACCGTGCCGGATGCGGAATATATCGAGCTGTTCAACCTCTCGACGACCGTGAGCTTCGACATCTCGGGCTGGCGGCTCGACGGCCTCGATTACGTTTTCCCGGATGGCTTCATCATGCAGCCGCGCACGTTCATCTTGATCACCAAGGATGTCCTCGCCTTCGCGCAGGCCTACGGCACGAACATTGTTCCGCAGGGCATCTTCAACGGCAACCTTCAGGCGAACGGCGAGACCATCACGTTTGTGAAACCCGGACTCACCGCCGCCACGGACCAAATCATTGACAAGATTCGCTACGAAGGCGCGCGTCCGTGGACGACGAACGCGAACGGCTCCGGCGCGTCCATCCAGCTCATTGACGCCGCGAAGGACAACACGCGCCCCGGCAACTGGTGGGCCGAATCGCGGCCGGCGATTTACTCGCCCGAGGTCATCACCCCGGCGGGCGTGCGCGACGGGTGGCGGTTCTTCAGCGCGAGCGGGAGCATCGGCACCGGCGAGCCGACCACGGGCATCATGCGCCTGCTGGTTTTTCTCGGCGAGACGGGCAGCGCGCTGATTGACGACGTGGCGGTGGTGGCCGGCCCGAACGCGGGCGTGGGGACAAATTTTGTGCGCAATGGCGACTTTGAAACGACGCTCGACAGCGGGCTGACGAACAGTTGGATTTTTGGCACCAACTACACGAACACGCTCATCGTGGGCGACCTCGTGCACGCGGGCGCGGGCGCGTTGAAAATCATCGGCGAGTCCTTGGGCCAGGCCAACCCGCCGTTCTACAACCGCGCCATCCAGCAGTTCCTCGTGCCGTCCCCGGCGGTGAACACGCTCTGCACCATGAGCTTCTGGTACTGGGCCACGAACTCGGCCACGAACCTCTTCATGCGCGTCCGCAACAGCGCCTTCCTAACCACGGCCACGAACAGCGGCGCGACGAACATCAACATCTTCTACACGGCGTCGAACTACGTCCCGCCCCAGCTCCTCGCGCCCGGCACGAACACGCTCACGCCCGGCGCAGCGAATCAAGGCGCGGTCAACATCTCGCCCATCCCCGCGCTCTGGCTCAACGAAGTGCAGGCGGAAAACGTCAGCGGAATTCTGGACAACGACGGCCAGCGCGAGCCGTGGGTCGAGCTGTACAACTCCGGCACCAACACCGTGACGCTCACCAATCTCTGGCTCGCGGACAATTACACGAACCTCGTGCAGTGGCCGTTCCCCGCCGGGGCCACGCTCGCGCCCGGCCAGTTCAAAATTATTTTCTGCGACGGCCAGCCCGCGCAGACCACGAGCAACGAATGGCACACCAGCTTCCGCCTCGGCGCGGGCAGCGGAAAGATCGCGCTCTCACGTTTGTGGAACAGCACGACGCAGACGCTCGACTACTTGAACTACGTGGCCGCGCCCGCCCGTTCCTTCGGCGCGTTTCCCGACGGCCAGTTGTTCACGCGCCAGGAATTTTTCTACGTCACGCCCGCCGCGACCAACAACGGCACGCTCCCGCCGGTGAACGTCTTCATCAACGAATGGATGGCGGACAACGCCGGGGTGAACTTCGATCCGGCGGACGGCAATTTCGAGGACTGGTTCGAGCTGTACAACCCCGGCAGCAACACCGTGAGCCTGGGCGGCTACTTCCTCACCGACGAGCTGACGAACAAGGTCAAGTTCCAGATTCCGCCGGGCGTGACCATTCCGCCCTACGGCTACCTGCTCGTCTGGGCGGACAACGAACCGCAGCAGAACGCGGTCAACACCGGCGACCTGCATGTCAACTTCAGCCTCGCGAAGAGCGGCGATTCCATCGGGCTGTTCACGCCGGACGGGCTGGCCATTGATGCGCTCACGTTCATCGGCCAGATCACCGACGTGACCACGGGACATTTTCCCGACGGCACCGGGCCGTTGAATTTCTTCTTCGATCCCACGCCGCGCGCCGCGAACTACCTGCCGCAGCCAAACGTCGCGCCCGAGCTGGCGCCCATCCCAAGCCGCACCGTCTTCGAGGGCGAGGCGCTGGCCTTCACCGCCACCGCCACGGACAGCAACGTGCCGGCGCAGACCTTGACGTGGACGCTGGAACCGGGCGCGCCCGCCGGCGCGATCATCGCGTCGAACACCGGCGCGTTCGGCTGGGTGCCGGGCGAGGCGCAGGGCGGCAACACCTTCGGCCTCACCGTGCGCGTCACGGACAACGGTTCGCCGGCCATGAGCCACACCCGGCTCTTCTACGTGACCGTGCTCAAGACCAACAGCGCGCCCGCGCTCGCCCTCGGCGGCGGACGCACCGTGAACGAAGGCGCGAACCTTTCCTTCGTCGCCATCGGCACCGATGGCGATGTCCCGGCACAGACGCTCACCTACGCGCTCGACGACGCGGCGCTCGCGCTCGGCGCGAGCATCCACGCCGGCAACGGCACCTTCTCGTGGACGCCGAACGAAACGCACGGTCCCGGCGCTTACACCATGACCATCAGCGTCACGGACAGCGGTTCGCCCGCGCTCAGCAACTCCGCGCTCGTGACCATCACCGTGAATGAGAGCAACACGCCGCCCGCGCTGACTTCGATCACGAACCGCACCGCCGCGCTCGGCGAAGTCGTGTCCTTCACCGCCACCGCCACGGACAGCGATCTCCCCGCGCAACTGATCACCTTCGACTTCGCCGTCACGCCGCCTGCCGGCGCGACCGTGAACGCAACGAACGGACTGTTCACCTGGACCGCGAACAACGTCGGCACGAACACCTTCACGCTGCGCGCCACGGACAACGGCCCCGGCGCCTACGTGGACTCGAAAACCTTTGAAGTCATCGTGAGCGCGCAGGAACTGGTGACGTCCATCGGCCTGTCGAACCAGGTGGTGACGTTGAGCTGGAACGCGATTTCCAATCGCGCCTACAGCGTGGAATTCAAGAACGACCTCAACGAGACCAACTGGACGCCGCTCGTGACGAACGTCGTGGCGACGGGCGCCACCGCCGCGACGACGGACACGGTGAGCACAAACGCGCAGCGGCTCTACCGCATCGTGCTGCTGCCGTAGCGGGGGGGAATCAGTAATCAGTGAAGAAGTCATCAGTGAGACGGGCGGAAACAACATGGCTGGCGGCGACTGATCACTGATTACTGATCCCCGCCCCACTGATTACTTTCCCTTCCGCTCAATCAAGTCTTTACCCGCGCCGCACGATTTCTAATCGTGATGACCATGACTGAACCGCGCCTTGTGGCCCGCCGCGCCACCGTCGAAGACCTGCCGCAACTGCTCGCGCTGTGGCGGCTGGAGCAGTTGCCCGCCGGGATGCTGGAGAAACGCTTCACCGAGTTCCAGGTCGTGAGCGACGACGCCGGGCAGGTGCTCGCCGCGCTCGGCCTCCAGCTCGCCGGCGCGCAGGGCCGGCTGCACAGCGAGGCCATCGCCAAGCCGGAACTTTCCGACACCTTGCGCGCGCTGCTGTGGGAACGCCTGCAAGTCATCATCCAGAACCACGCGCTCGAACGCCTGTGGACGCAGTTGCACACCGTCTTCTGGCGCGAACACGGCTTCGAGCGCGCGAACGAGGAATTGTTGAAGCTGCGCCCGGCGGCGTTCCCCCTGAACGATCAGGAATGGCTGGCCGTCACGCTCCGCGCCGCGAACGCCACCGCCGCGCTGGAACGCGAGTTCGCGGAAATCAAAGCCTTGCAGGCGCAGGAAAAGGAGAAGACGCAGGCGCGCATTAAGTGGATGAAACGTGCCGCCCTGATCGTGACCATCCTCGTCTTCGTGATCGTCGTGGTCTGGGCGTTCATCATGGTGAAGTACGGCAAGCGGATGTTTCGTTGAGGACTGACGCTTCCCGCACGCGCTCCAAAATCACCTCCGCGAGGTGCGGCTCGTTCCCGATGCTCGAGGAGTACCACACGCGTTTGCCGTGCTTCTCCGCCGGATTGTTCCACGTCGGCTCGCCGCGCCGGAAGCGCGCCTGCACCGTCTCGGCGTCCTCACCGAGCATCACCGGGATGTCCTCGTACGAGTGCAGGCCGTCGCTGATGAAGAAGGGGACCATCACGATGTTCGGCACGCGGGCGATTCCGTAGCAGTCGCCGATGCGCGGCTCCTCCTCCATGAACGACGCGTGGACTTCCGCGTAGTCGCCCTGCGCGCGGATCAGTTCCACCTGCCGCTCGATGGCCTGGCGCGAGTTCTCGTTGTTGCCGGTGCCGTGGCCGGCGATGAAGAGCGCGGTGTCCGCCGGCACGGCGGGCGGTGCACCGGGGAATTTCGCCACCACTTCCCGCGCGCGCGCCACGAGCACCGCCGTCATGCTGTCGTGCGTGCCCACGGGGCCGCAGTAGTGGAGCGTCTGCGCGCCGCGCTGTTGTAAGCGGGAGAAACTCTTCTCGCCGATCGGGGGGAAGCCCAGCTCACGCGGAATGACCTCCTCCGTAAAATATCCTTCGCTGATGAAGAGCGGCACGATGAACACGCGCGGTGCGAAGACCCCGCGCAACGCTCCGCTGATCCCCGGCTCGTTCTTCCAGAAGCATTCCACCACCTGCGCGAAGATCCCGCGCCGCCGCAGTTCGTCCGCGTGCTGATGCGTGGGCGCGCACGAGTCGGCGTTCAAGGTCGAGCCGTGGCCCACGATGACCAGCGCGGCGTCGGAAAAGTTTTCGAGCAACACGGCGGGATGATTAAGGGACGGAACCGGCGCGGGCAAGAAAGCGGAGCCAAGGGATGCGCTGATGGGCGGGGCCAAAAGTGGGTCAGGCTTCCAGCCTGACGGTTCGGGCCGCATCTTGCGGCCTGTTCCACGGTGCCCACGCGGTCTGAAAACACGGG
>JANOAY010000376.1:0-3639 GCA_031411375.1 Pedosphaera sp.
TGAGGTGCTACCCTGGGTGTCACGTTCAAAATTTTTTCCAACCCTGAAGGGGTTGAATCATCTCGACACGAACTGGAATCAGGCACGAAGCGAAACGATTCAACCCTTTCAGGGTTGTGTCCCACTTTTGGCTTTGACCCAGGGTAGCTCGCAACCCTGGGCTGATTGATGGAATCCCTTCAGGATTCAAAAACACTCATGAACACTGACCCCAAGAACAATCAGCCCGAAGAAGAAGTCGCCCACCTTGATGACCGCACGGTCGGCAAAGCCTTTCGCTGGTCGGCGGTCGTGCTCGTCGTCCTCGTGGCGGCGGTGATCGGCGGAATCCTTTTCGCCCAGCGCGCCAAGCCGAAGGCCGCGCCGGTTAAGTCGAATATCACCGCGCCAACTGCTGCCGCGCCGAAGCCCGCCGACATTCCGAAGGTCGAATTCACCGACATCACAGCGCAGGCGGGACTCACGTTCACGCACTTCAACAGCGCGTCGCCGGAGAAACTTCTGCCGGAGACGATGGGCGCGGGCGTGGCTTTCTTCGACTTCGACAATGATGGCGATCAGGATTTGTTCTTTGTGAATGGCACGCCGTGGTCGTGGGCGCGCGTCGCAGGGGCGTTGCCCACGCTGAAGCTTTACGCCAACGACGGCGCGGGAAAGTTCACCGATGTGACGGCGGGCAGCGGTCTCGACGTGAGCGTCATGGGCATGGGCGTGGCCGTCGGCGATTTCGACAATGACGGGTTGACCGACCTCTTCGTGACCTGCGTGGGCGAGAATCATCTGTTCAAAAACCTCGGTGGTGGAAAATTTTCTGACGTGACGGCCAGCGCCGGCGTGGCCGGGGAAGCGAAGCAGTGGAGCACCGCCGCGTGCTTCCTCGACTACGACAACGACGGGAAGAACGATCTGTTCGTCGGCCAGTACGTGCAATGGTCGCGCGAGATTGACGCGCAGGTCGGCTACAAGATTGACGGCACGACGCGCGCCTACGGTCAGCCGATGAATTTCGAAGGCACCTTCCCGCGCCTCTATCACAACGAGGGCGGCGGAAAGTTCGCGGATGTTTCCGCCGCGTCCGGCGTGCAGATCAAGAACGCCGCGCTCGGGCTGCCTTCGGCCAAGACACTGGGGGTGGTGCCGGTGGATTTGGATCAAGACGGGTTCACTGATCTCGTGGTCGCGAATGACACCACGCCGAACTTCGTGCTGCACAACCAGAAGAACGGCACCTTTAAAGACCTCGGGGCCAGCTCGGGCATCGCCTTCGACGCCTACGGCAACGCGCGCGGCGCGATGGGCATTGACGCGGCCTATTACCGCAACGACACCGCGCTCGGCATCTGCATCGCCAACTTCGCCAACGAGATGACTGCGCTCTGCGTTTCGCAGCCCGGCGGCCTGCACTACAACGACGAGGCCATTCCCGAGGGCGTCGGTCCCGCGAGCCGGCTGCTGCTGAAGTTCGGCATTTTCTTTTTCGATTACGACCTCGACGGGCGGCTCGATCTGCTTTCGGTCAACGGACATCTCGACGAGGAAATTGCGAAGCTGCAAAAAAGCCAGAGTTACCGTCAGCCCGCCCAACTTTTCTGGAACACCGGCGCGAAAAGCGGCGCGACCTTCGCCGCCGTGGACGCCGCGCACGCGGGCACGGATTTGTTCAAGCCGCTCGTCGGACGCGCGTCCGCCTACGCGGACATTGATGGCGATGGCGATCTGGATGTGGTGTTCACGCAGGCGGGCGGCGCTCCGTTGCTGCTGCGCAACGATCAGCAGCTCGGTCATCACTGGCTGCGCGTGAAGCTGGTTGGCAGCAAATCAAACCGCAGCGCGATTGGCGCAAGGGTGGTGGCGAAGTTTGGCGGTCAGTCGCTCACGCGCGATGTGAACCCGACGCGCGGCTATCTCTCGCAATCTGAATTCTTGGTCACGTTCGGTTTGGGCAAAAGCACGAAAGTGGACGCGCTCGATATCATCTGGCCGAGCGGACAGAAGCAGACGGTGGTGCCGGAGAAAGTGGATGCGTTGCTGACGATGGAAGAGTCGCGCTGATGGAACCGCATCCTGGTGGTTCGAAATGCTCCGCTGTTCCGGTGGTGGGAGTGCTCGCGCTGCGAGCACTCCGCCTGCGTAGAGCGGTCGGGCCGTGTGGCCCACGACGTGGGTGGCACGTTCGGCCTTCCGGCGGGCCGCGCTACGCGGCCCGACTGGTCGCAGCGCGCCGAGTCCCACCAACGTGCAGTGGGGCAAGCTGTCCCGGCTGGTGGTTCTTCAGCCGAGACGGCCAAAGGACGGAAGGCAGGCGGGACGCCTGCCCCACTCAGTATGGTCGCAGCGCGACCAGTTCCACCGCCCACCTCACAAATGCAGATGCGGCCACAAATCCGCCGGGGCCATCTTCAAATTGATGATGAACTTCCCGAAGTCGCCGAAGCGCGCGCTCACCTCGTCGAAGCGCATCTCGTAGACGATTTCTTTCAGCGCATCCACCTGATGGGCCATGAGCGTGACGCCCCATTCCCAGTCGTCGAGGCCGGTCGAGCCGGTGATGAGCTGCGAGATGCGCCCACCGTACTTGCGCCCGATGCGCGCGTGGCCGCCCATCATTTTTTTGCGCGCGTCGAGGTCGAGCGAGTACCAGTTGTCGTCGCCGCTGCGGCGCTTGGACATCGGGTAGAAGGCCATGACTTCCCAGTCGGGCAGCTCGGGCTGGAGGCGGTAGAGTTCGTAGTCGGCCTTGCGCTTTGCCAGTTCGGCCCAGCGTTTTTCGTAGGCTTCGCTGCCCGGCTCCAGCTTCTCGGCGAGGAGCGCGGCGCGGTTGTCGTCGTCGGTGGCCATGTATTCGACCAGCTCGGTGACGCTGAAGTAGGAGTATTCGCGCATGAGCGTGCCGGGGGGGAAACAGTTTTCCAAATCGCGGTGCATCTGGGCGAGCGCGCCAAGGTCCGCCGCGTAGAGGATGAAGGCCATGTCGCCCTTCGCGCCCACGGTGGCGTAGCTGCGGAGCTTGGGATGCGAGGCGGCGTTGTTCTTCGCCGCGAGCGCCTCAATGCTCTTGAGTGCCTGCGCGGATTCTTCCGGCTCGAGTTGCGACCAGCAGTAGCGGTCAATGGAGTAGAAGAGATGCAGCACATGGATGCCGCGGTCGAGTTTCACAGTGGGGATGGTCATGGTTTTGAAAAGTAATCAGGGGGTCAGTAATCAGTAATCAGCTTTCGTGCAGTGCCTGCTCAATGAACTGCGTGAGGTGCTGGAGAATGGCGGTGTCGGTGACGACAAGGTTGGCCCCGGCGGCGGCGGCGGACGGGTGCGAGGACTCGTCCGCACTGAAGGCGATGATCGGAATGTGCGCGGTGCCCTGGTTGCGCCGCAACGCCGAGAGCTGCTCCGTGACCGAGGTGTGCGTGGAACTGAGATCGATGAGCGCGAGGAGCGGCTTGTGTTCTTCGGCGGACAGGACGAGCGCGGTCGGGTCGTTCACCGTCTGCACGCGCCAGCCCTCGTCCTGAAGCCGGTTCGCGAGTTGCGAACCGGGCAGCAGCTTCTCATAGCAGAGCAGGGCCAGCGGTTTCGTCATGTGGCCGCGAGTGTGGGTCACGGGTGCGGCCAGGGCAAAATTTTTTTCGGCGGTGCTTTGTG
>JANOAY010000377.1:0-4896 GCA_031411375.1 Pedosphaera sp.
CGTCCTTGGGCCGTCTCGGCTGAAGGAAAAAAGAAACACCAGCCGGGACGGCCAGTGGACAAGCGGCAGCCGGGACGGCTGCCCCACTCCGGGGCGAGTTGCACCCAGTCCGGCTCAAACCATCATTTTCTGCTCGCGACGCGGGCGGGACTTCATAGGCTTCGCGGCGTTTGGCAGCCAGCACACTCAGTCTTCAATCTTCGGACACGCCGGGGATCGCGTCCCGCCAGAGCGGGCGGGCGTGGGCGGCGTTTCTGATTTTGAACGCGCTGCTGCTCGGCGCGCTGTTCGGTCCCGCGCTCACAGGGCGCGCGCTGCTCGCGCCGCTCGACCTCGCGCCGAATCTTTTTTCCAAATACCGCTACCTCGATCCCGCTGCGGACGGCGTGCCGAAGAATCATTACATCCTCGATCTGATCATCGGCGATCTGCCGCGCAACACGCTGGTGCATGAGGCGTGGCAACGCGGCGAGCTGCCGTGGTGGGATCCGTACACGCATCTCGGGCGGCCGCTGGCGGCGGAGGCGAACGCGGTCAATGCCAGCGACCCGGTGAAGTATCTCCTCTACCGCCTGCTCCCGTTCGAGGCGGCCTACAACTGGGCGCGCGTGGTGCCGTTTTTCCTGAGCGGCCTGATGATGTTTTTGCTGCTGGGCCGGCTGGGCGTGCGCGGCGGGTTCGCGGTCTGGGGCGCGCTGCTCTACGAATTTGCCGGGTGCAACTTCGTGATGTTCAGCGGGCCGATGGTGCAGGCGACGTTCACCTGGTATCCGCTGGTGTGGCTGCTGTGGCATCGGGCGGTGGAGGAGCAAAGGTTCTTCTGGTTCCTCGTCTCCGCCCCGGCGGTGGCGTTAATTTTTTTGTCAGGAAATTTGCAGAGCCACGCCTATGTGCCGCTGTTCGGGCTGGCGTTTCTGATCAGCTACGGGTGGAGGCAGTTTGAAAACTGGCGGAGGATTGTGCCAGGCCTGTTCTGCGCGGGCGTGCTGGGACTGGCGCTGGCGGGACCGTTCGTTTGGCCGCAGGTGGAATTGTATCTCACCTGCGAGCGGGAACTGCCGCCGCCGCTGCCAGTGCGCGCGTACCTGAGCGGGGTGGCGTCGCTGTCCGCACTGTTCCCGTGGAGCCTGGGGACGTTTCGCACGCTGGACGCGAGCAAGCTCTTCGGCCAGTACCTGCTGGGCTTTTGGATTTACCTCGGCTCGGCGGCGCTGGTCATCGCGGCGCTGGGCGCGCGGCGCGGCGCGGCGGAGACGGAGCGGAGCGCGCCCGCGCGCATGGCGCTGGCGCTGGTGGCGGTTTATTTCGTCGTGTGCTCCACGCCGTTGCTGCGCGTGCTCTATGTCCGCACCGCGTGGCTGGCCGTGCTGGGGCTGGCGGTGCTGGTGGTGCGCGGGCTGATTTTTCTGCGCGACGCCGAGCGGGCGCAAAAATCCTGGGCCGTGACCGTGCTGCTCGCGGCGGGCCTGCTGGCCGGAGCCTTCAACGTGGGCGCGGTGTGGCTGTATCCGAAAGTCCAGCCGCGCGTGGAGGCGCGCTTCCTCGCGGCGCAGGAGGAAAATCGGGCGTTGGACGCCGCCGTCCCGTTGCGCCGTTTTCAGGTCCGCAACTTTCTCAACGAGGTGACGCTGAAAAATCCCGAGACGGCGCTGGCGCTCGGTTCGCTGGTGGCGCTGGGAATTTTCCTCTGGCGGCCGCCGCGCGCGCGGACAGCGGCGCTGCACGGCATCTTGATCCTGAGCACGCTGCCGCTGCTGTCGTTCGGCCATCGCTATGTGCCGCTGCACCCGATGAAACTTTGGGAACAGCTTCGCGCCGGCGGGCCGGAGCACCGGCGCGTGCTGCCGGAACTGCCGGCCCACCACCGCCTGACGGAGACCGCGCCGGGGATGCACGAGGTGCTTTTCCCCGGCGCGATGTCGCAGCTCTACCGGGCGCATGTGGTGCATGGCTATTCCTCGTTCCTCTTCCGCCAGTTTGGAAACCTCGCCGCCACCATGCCCGCGTCGCAGCTTTATGACGCCGAATATATTTCCGCCCAACGCCATCTGGAACGAGGCGAATGGCGTGCGCCGAACGGCACAAACTGGTCGCGCGCGCACTGGGCGGAGAGCGAGTCGCGTCCCATATTCCCCAAGTCCGAATCGTTAAATACGCTCGTCGTCGGCTTCCCTTCCGGCGAGGCTGCGGACTTGATTCGCACTGACACTTACTATCCGGGCTGGCGCGCGTTTGCCGGGAGCACCGAGCTGCCGGTGCAACTGGAGCCGCCGCTTTTCTCCCGCGTGCGCGTGCCGGCGGGAGCCACGGAAATTCGTTTCACCTACGAGCCGCGTTTCTGGCGCGCGAGTTTGTGGCTCTCAGGCGCGGCGGCTCTGTTGTGTCTGGCCGGTCTGGTTTTCTGCCGCGTGCGGCCTTCTGTCCCATGAGTGATTCCAATGTCATCCTGTCCGTCGTCGTTCCCGTGTATCGCGAGGAGCGGAACATTCCCGAGTTCGTCCGCCGCATCCGCCCGCTGCTTGAGGCCGTGACCACGTGCTACGAAATTATTTTCGCCATGGACCCCTCGCCGGATCGCACCGAGGAGGTCGTGCTCGAACTGCGCCGCGACGATCCGCGTATCAAGCTCCTGAAATTCTCCCGCCGCTTCGGCCAGCCGATGGCCTCGCTCGCCGGGATGCAATACTCCGCCGGTGACGCCGTCATCGTCATGGATGTGGACTTGCAAGACCCGCCGGAAATCGTCGGCGAGATGGTCGCAAAATGGCGCGAAGGGTTTGAAGTCGTCTATGCCCAGCGCCGCAGCCGCACCGGCGAGAACTGGATCAAGCAGTTCGTCTCCTGGGCCGGCTACAAACTGATCAACCGTATCGCTGAAGTCCACATCCCGCCGAACACCGGCGACTTCCGCCTGATGAGCCGTCGCGTGGTGGAGGAAGTCGTGCGGCTCAAGGAATGCCACGGCTTCCTGCGCGGACTCGTGGCGCTCGTCGGCTTCAAACAGACGTCCGTGATGTTTGACCGCCCGCCGCGTTTCGCCGGGCAGGGCAATTACAACCGCCTGCTCGGCTCGTTGCGCATCGGCTTCAACGGCATCTTCTGCTTCTCCACTTACGCGCTCACGCTAAGCACCATGTTTGGATTTCTGGTCGCGGGCGGCTCGTTCCTGCTGATGGCAATCTACCTCTTCTACAAGCTCATGGGCTGGGAAATCCTGTGGGGCAATCCGACGCTGGTCATCCTGATTTCGTTTCTCGGCGGCATCCAGCTCATCAGCGTGGGCGTGCTGGGCGAATACATCGCGCGCATCTATGACGAGGTGAAGCAGCGGCCCAAGTTCATCGTGGACCGCGCGCACGGCTTCGAGCCGGACGCCGGACGCAAATCATAAGCGCAGCATGAGCACGACCCGCTGGCCCAAGATCATCCCGCCGCTGAACGCGGAGCAGAAGCGCATCAGCGACGACTTCATGAAGTACTGGCATGAAGTGCTGCCCAAAAAATACGGCGTGATCGATGACTTCAATCACGGTTACGCCGTGCGCCACGCGCCGAAGTCGTTTCGCACCACGCTGGAAATTGGCGCGGGACTCGGTGAGCACATTGCCTACGAAAAGCTCACGCCCGAGCAGGAGGCGAACTACGTGGCGCTCGAACTGCGCGAAAATATGGCGGCGGAAATCCGGCGGCGCTTCCCGCGCGTGCAGGCGCGCGTGGGCGACTGCCAGGAGCGGCTGGATTTCGCAGACGGCTCGTTCGACCGCATCCTCGCGATTCATGTGCTGGAACATCTGCCCAACCTGCCCGCGACCGCGCGCGAGCTGCACCGCCTCTGCCGGCCCGGCACCGGCACGCTCTCCGTGGTCATTCCGTGCGAAGGGAGCCTGGCCTATTCACTGGCGAGAAAAATTTCCGCCCAACGGATTTTTGAAAAACGCTACGGGCAATCGTACGACTGGTTCATCAGTCGCGAACATCTGAACCGACCGGGAGAAATTCTCGCGGAGTTGGAACCGTATTTTCATATTCAGCGCCGCTCGTTCTTTCCCGTGCCGTTGCCGTTGCTGTTTTGCAATCTTTGTCTGGGCCTGACGCTTCAGCCGCGGGCGCTCTCCAAATAGATGGAGAACCACGGAAGACACAGAAGACACGGGAAGAAACAGGCTGGTGAACGGTCGAGAAAGTTCAGCCCTTCTGCCTTGTCTTCCTTTCTGATCCCGTGTTTTCCGTGGTTCCAACTTTTGTCCCCCGCTCACAGGCTCAAATGCCCCAAGGCCAGCAAACCGTAGCAGGTGTATTCCGCGTCGAGATGATCGTCGGCCCAGTGGCCGTGGAAGCCGCCTTCGTTGGTCCAGAGCGTGTCCACGAAATCGAGGCACGGCTCCTTGAGTTTGTCGAAGGAGGTTTGCAGGCCGGACAGCGCGTGCAGCGCGGTGGCGGTGGAGAGCAGATCGGGAATGGGCGCACCGGGCACGGCGAGGAAACCGCCTTGCGGATGCGCCTGCGCGAGGAGCCAGTCGCCCACGGCGGCGTTGACCGGCATGTTCAACTGACGCAGCACGGTGACGGCGGCGGCGGTCGAATTTGTTGCACCCACGGGCATGGGGCCGCGTCCGAAAATTTCGTTCGTCCACGCGCCGTCGGCGGTTTCGAGAAATTTTAGCGAGCGCACGAGTTCCATCGGCTGCGGCAGTTCCGCGCCGAGGTCTTGGTAGGCGGCCACGCCGAGGAATGCGCCGTAGGCGGTGCCGCGCGCGCTGTCGGGCGCGGGGTTGAAGCCGCCATCACGCGCGCGAAAGGCGGCGAGGCGGGCGAGGAGTTTTTCCACGGGCGGAGCGCCGGTCTCCGACCCGGCGCGTTCGGTTCCAGGCGGCCCGGGCCGGGTCAGAGACCGGC
>JANOAY010000378.1:0-8409 GCA_031411375.1 Pedosphaera sp.
GTGCAGGCCGGCATCATCGGCAATCCGCGCGAGTTGCACGTCTGGTCGAATCGTCCGATCTGGCCGCAGGGACTCAATCGTCCCGCTGGCGAAGACAAGGTGCCGGACAACATTGACTGGGATCTCTGGCTGGGACCGGCGGCGCATCGTCCGTTCAAGAGCAATGTCTATCACTCGTTCGCGTGGCGCGGCTGGTATGACTTCGGCACCGGTGCGCTCGGCGACATGGCTTTGCACACCGTCAACATGCCGTTCCGCGCGCTCAAGCTCGGTTTCCCCACGACGGTCGAACTCGAAGTTGCGTCGCGCGTGTTTCCCGAGACCTTCCCGCTCACCTCGCGCATCCGTTTCGACTTCCCGGAACGCGACGGCCTGCCGCCCTGCAAGTTCTGGTGGTATGACGGCAATCCGAATTCCAAGCACGGCATGTTCAATCAAGGTGCGAAGAAAGGTTCATCGGGAGATTTCGTCACGCCACTGCGTCCCAGCGCGGAGTTGACGAAGGAAATTGTCGCGCAGCGCGGTGAACTGCCGACCAGCGGCTGCCTCATCATCGGCGACAAGGGCAAGCTCTTCGCCGGCGACGATTACGGTGCGCGCTTCCAAGTCGTGCTTAATGACGAGAAGGAATACAAATCCGGCGACCAGCATGAAGCCTGCAAGGCCGTGCCGCAGACGATTCCCCGCTCGCCCGGTCACGACGAAGAATGGTTCGCCGCCATGAAGGGCGGTCCGGCGGCCTACTCGAACTTCGGCATCGCGGCGTATCTCACGGAGATCGTGCTGCTCGGTTGCGTGGCCTTGCGCACCGGCGTCGGTCATCGTCTGGATTGGGACGGACCGAACATGCTCGCGACGAACGAGCCGAAGGCCGCGCAGTTCGTGAAGCGCGATTACCGCAAGGGCTGGGAGATTTAGGCACGCTTTCCCAAAACAAATTCATCCGCAGCCGCCGGAGAAATCCGGCGGCTGTTTTGTTGGCGCGTTCAACAACGAGAGACTCGAAAGTCTCTGGTGGCTGGAAACACGGCGCTACGTAACGCCGACATTCGTGTCGGCAGGTTGGGAGGCTTTCGAGCCTCCCGTTCCAACGGGTGCAGGCAGCTTTTACGAACACGCGCGCTGGGACACGGAATTGAACACGAGACAGGATTGTCTCGCTCACTGCCGGCTGGAAAGCCGGCGTTACGCCCTGCCTGCTATTGATAACACGAACGCGCCCGCCCAACGCATTGACACCCACCGAGAAACTCCAGATAACGCTCGCCATGAAAACCCCCTCGTTCACGAGTCGTCGTGCGTTTCTGCGTCGTGCTTCGCTCGGTGTCGGAGCCAGCCTCGCGCTGCCGAACATTTTCCTGAACAAGACCTTCGCCGCCACGGGCGAGAACCCGAGCGAGTTGATCCGCGTGGGCGTCATCGGCACGGGCGGGCAGGGGATGGCGAACATGCGCGCCATCATGAAAAACGTTGTTGCCGTGTGCGACGTGGACAAGACCCACGCCGCCAGCGCCGCTAACGCCGTCGAGAAAGCCACCACGCGCAAGCCCGTGATTTATTCCGACTACCGCAAGCTGCTGGAGGACAAGTCCATTGACGCCGTGCTCGTCGCCACGCCCGACCACTGGCACGCGCTGCCCAGCATCGAGGCGTGTCTCGCGGGCAAGGACGTGTATTGCGAGAAGCCGCTCACGCTCTTCATTGAGGAAGGCAAGACGCTGGTGCGCGCGGCGCGGAAAACGAATCGCATCGTGCAATGCGGCAGCCAGCAGCGTTCCGAGGCGAAGTTCCTTCAGGCGGCGGAATACGTCCGCAACGGGCGCATCGGAAAAGTGAAGCGCGTGCTCGTCGGCCTCGTGGGCGTGAACTGGACGAAAGACCCGCTCACGCAGGACGGCCCGGCCCCGGCGGAACTGGATTACGAAATGTGGCTCGGCCCTGCGCCCTACCGTCCCTACAACAAGCAGCGCGTGCATTATTTCTTCCGCTTCTTCTGGGACTACTCCGGCGGCCAGATGACGAACTGGGGCGCGCATCATCTCGACATCACGCAATGGGCGCTCGGCATGGACGACAGCGGCCCGGTCGAGATCACCGGGAAGGGTGACTTTGATCCTGAGAAGCGTTTCGAGACGCCGTCGGCTTTCTCCATCACTTACAAATACGCGAACGGCGTGGTCGTGGAATGCCAGAGTCCGACGCCAAAAATCGAGACGCTCATTCCCCAGCGCAAGGAGCAGGCGATGGAGATTCTCGCGGGCAAGACGGATTTTACCGGCTGCATTTTTGAGGGCGAGAAAGGTTTGCTCTACGTCAATCGCGGCGTCATCCGCGTCTGGCCCGAGGAAATTTTCGAGACGCCGATCAAGGCGGACGACACGCGCCTGCACAAGAGCACGCAGCATCACGCCGACTGGCTGGCGAGCATCAAGAGCCGCAAGCTGCCCATCTGCGACGTGTCCATCGGCCATCGCTCCGCGACCGTCTGCCACCTCGGCAACATCGCCATCCGCACCGGACGGAAAATTCTGTGGGACCCAGTGAAGGAAGCGATCGTGGGCGACGCCGAAGCCGCAAAGATGACGACGAAAGAATACCGCGCACCATGGAAATTGCCGGTGGTGTGAGCCTGGGAGCGCCGGCATCCCTGCCGGCGCGAACGTGTGCGGAGGGCAGAAAGGCGCCGGCTGGAAGCCGGCGCTCCCGCCCTTTGGTTTCACGAACAGTGCCGAGATGCACCCCTCCCAGGCGGGACGGAACTTTTTCTGTTGGAACCGGCGCATTGGTTCAGACACTCTGCACTCAATCTTTTCTGCACGAAATTTTATGAAAACTGATTTGTCCAAGTCACTTCTGGTCATCGCGCTCACGCTGGCCTTCAGCACGGCCACGGCCTTGCGCGCCGCCGAGGCCGCCACCGAGCCGTTGAAACTCAATCTCCCCGCGCACACGCTCAAAGGCACGCCCGAGGATCTGCCCGTCGGCCCGAACGTCGAGCCGCCGCCGACCAAGGCCCCGCCCACGCCGCCCGTGCCCAAGGGCGTGGTGAACGTCGCCGCCGGCAAGACCGTGACCAGCAGCGTGCCGCCGTTCCTCGGCGAGCTGACCCAGATCACTGATGGCAAACGCGAGGCGTTCGACGAGGAAGCGGTTGAATTCAAAAAAGGCACGCAGTGGGCGCAGGTGGACCTCGGCCAGAGCTACGAGATTCACGCCATCGCCATGTGGCACGATCATCGTTACGTCCAGGCCATGCACGACATCGTGCTGCAAGTGTCCGATGACGCGGAGTTCAAGACGGGCGTGACCACGCTGTTCAACAACGACATGGACAATTCCTCCGGCCTCGGCGTCGGCACGGATCGCGAATACTTTGAACTGCACTACGGCAAAGTCGTGGCGGCGAAGGGCGTGAAGGCCCGCTACGTGCGCGGCTACAGCAAAGGCGGCAGCCTGAGCGCGCTGAACTGCTGGCAGGAAATCGAAGTGTACGCGCTGCCGGCGAAGTGAGCGCGAAATGTGACCGCCGATGACGCGGATTTCACAGATGGAAACCAAGCGCGGACCCCTGAGTCCGCGCGTTTCTTTTTAGGAGCAATGCGAGCATTAACTCATCTCAAATGAACCGCTGGACCGCATTCGCTCTCCTGTCGATTCTAGCGGTTGCTCTTGCCCTGCGCGTGCCGAAACTCGACACGCGCCCGTTGCACAACGACGAGGCGGTCAATGCCGTCAAGATCATCGAACTCTGGGAACACGGCCGCTACAAGTACGACCCCGACGAATACCACGGGCCAACGCTCCACTACGCCACGCTGCCGTTGCTATGGTTGAGCGGCGCGCGGGATGCGGATGATTTCAACGACGCGCGGTTGCGTCTTGCGCCGCTGGCGTGCGGAGTCGGGCTGCTGGTTCTCCTGCTGCTGTTCTGGGATGGACTGGGACGGAATGCTGTTCTGTGGGCCGCACTGTTCACCGCCGTCTCGCCCGCGATGACTTTCTATAGCCGCTATTTCATTCACGAAATGCTGCTCGTGTTCTTCACGGCACTGACGATGGGCGCGGGTTGGAGATACGCGCAAACGCGGTTGGCCCGCTGGGCTGCGATGGCCGGCGTGGGTTTAGGGCTGATGATCACGACCAAGGAAACCTTCGTCCTCACAGTCGGCGCGATGGGGTTGGCCGGAATCATCACGCTTTGGTGGACGTTGCCAAAGGACAAGCGAGTTCAAAGTCTGCTCGCCTTCTGGAACTGGAAACACGCCGCACTGGCTCTGGGTGCTACATTCGTCATCTGGCTCGCGCTGTTCAGTTCGTTCTTTACGAGCTGGGCCGGGCCGCTGGATTCCATCCGCACCTATCTCCCGTGGCTCAAGCGCGCAGGCGGACATTCCCCGCACATTCATCCGTGGAATTTTTATCTCGAACGCCTCGCGTGGTTTCATCCCGCGAAGGGGCCGGCTTGGAGCGAAGGATTGATTCTCGTTCTGGCGACCGTGGGCGCAGTCGTGTCGTTCGTCGGAAAGAAATCTCCGCTACTTCGTTTTCTTTCGCTCTACACGATGATTCTCACGGCGATCTACTCGGTGATTTCCTACAAGACGCCGTGGTGCCTGCTGAACTTTTACCTCGGCATGATACTGCTCGCGGGTGTTGGCGCGGCGGCACTGGTGGAGTTTTTCTATGCGCGTTCGTTGAAGCTTGTTGTCAGCGTCGCGCTGCTCGCTCTGACGGCGCAACTCACCTGGCAGGCGTGGCGCGCAAACTTCGTTTATGCCGCTGATCGGCGGAATCCTTACGTCTATGCCCAAACCGTTCCCGACATCTTGAACCTTGTGCAGCGCACAGAGGCACTCGCCCGCGTGGCACCGACGGGATTCTCCACCGTCGTGAAAGTGGTTGCGCCGGATGGAGATTACTGGCCGCTGCCGTGGTACCTACGCCGGTTCCAAAATCTCGGTTGGTATGAAAAACTTCCCAACGAACCGCTCGCGCCCATCATGATCATCTCGGCAAACCTCGACGCGCGGCTGGATGAAAAATCCAACCGTAAATGGCTTATGGTTGGTCTGACTGAACTCCGCCCTGGAAAATTCTTCGAGCAATACGTTGAGTTGGAACTGTGGAAGAAATATGTCGAGACGCTGCCACGCGATCGGGAGTGATTTCCTCATAGCTGTCGTTTCACAGCTCGGCTAAACGTGGCCTCAGGCTGCGTACACGAAAAACTTGTACCAGCAGAAGTTCCAAGCCAGTCCCGCCGACACCGCCAGCGCCTTGCAGGTGTTGCGTGCCACCATGTCATCGTTCATCCGATGACTGAGGCGTAGCTTGCCCACCACGAAGACGGCAAACCGCGATGGCCACTGCCAGACGTAAGTAGTGAAATAGAGAATCAGGTTCTGCAGCACGAACGCGGAGAATGCAGTGGTCACTAGGAAACGCCCGGCCCGCGCCAGCCATTCGTCGCCGCCGGGATGAAACACGATGAACCAATTCGCCAGGAATGACCACGCCATCGCCGCCGTCACGGAAACCATGTTGGCCGGAATACGCCGCCAGCCCGCTGCGGGGCGAGTGAGCAGGTTGAAGATGCCGAAATCCACGACCGTCGTGATGACGCCGACGAAGCAGAAGAGCAGAAACTGTTGGCCGGGCAGCATGACTCAGCGTGCCCTCAGCATCATGCCGAAGGCGCGATCCTAGGCGATGAGATCTTTGACCACATGGCCATGCACGTCGGTCAGGCGGAAGTCGCGGCCCGCGGTGCGGAACGTCAGCTTCTCGTGGTCAAAGCCGAGCAGTTGCATGATCGTCGCGTGCAAATCGTGGACGTGAACCTTGTCCTCAGCGGCGGCGAAACCAAACTCATCCGTCGCGCCGTGAACGTGGCCGCCCTTCACACCGCCGCCCGCCATCCACATGCTGAAGCCGTGATGGTTGTGGTCGCGCCCGTTGATCTTGCCCGCGTTTGAGCCGGGCGTGGGCAGTTCCACCGTGGGCGTGCGTCCAAATTCGCCGCCCCAAATCACCAGCGTGTCCTTCAACATGCCGCGCTGTTTCAAATCCTTGAGCAACGCGCCGATGCCCTGATCGCATTCTTTCGCGAGACGTTTATGATTCACTTCGATGTCATCGTGATTGTCCCACGGCTGGCCCGCGCCATGCCAGACCTGCACGAAGCGCACGCCTTTTTCCAGCAACCGCCGCGCGATGAGAAGCTGCCGTGCCTGCGTGCCCTCGCCATACATCTTGCGGACGTGCTCCGGCTCCTTCGTGATGTCGAAGGCGTCGCTCGCGTCCATCTGCATGCGGTAGGCGAGCTCAAACGACTGGATGCGCGCCTCGATCTGTGCGTCGTTCTGGCGTTTCTCGCGATGGCGCAGGTTTAACTTTTGCAACAGGTCGAGCTGCGCGCGCTGCTCGGGCAGCGAGGTGTAGTTGTTGCGAACATTCTCGATCAGCTTCTCGATCTGCGTGTTCGCCGTGTCGATGTAGGTGCCCTGAAACACACCGGGCAGAAATCCGCTCTGCCAGTTCTGCGACTCCTGAATCGGATAGCCGCCGGGACACATGGCGATGAAGCCGGGAAGATTCTGGTTCTCGCTGCCGAGTCCGTACGTGACCCACGAGCCCATGCTCGGGCGCACCAACCGAGCCTCGCCGCAGTTCATCAATAGCAGAGACGGCTCGTGGTTCGGTACGTTCGCGTGCATCGAGCGGATGACGCACATGTCGTCAATGCTCTCGGCGACGTTCGGAAACAGTTCGCTGACCTCGATGCCGCTCTGGCCGTACTTCTTGAACTTGAACGGCGACTTGTAAGCCGCGCCCGTCTTGCGCTCGGTCTTGAGCTGAAGCGGGATGGCCTTGCCGTGATATTTCTCCAGCGAAGGTTTCGGATCGAACGTGTCAACGTGCGACGGCCCGCCGTTGGCGAAAATATGAATGATGCGCTTGGCCGTGCCGGGGAAGTGCGGCTGCTTGGGCGTGAGCGGATTGATGAAGCCGTCCGCCGCCGCCGGTTCCGCCCGCAGCGAATTCATTCCGCCGAACAGCGACGCGAGGCTGAGCGCGCCCATGCCCATGCCGCAACGGTTCAAAAACTCGCGCCGCGTCAGCGCGAGATGCTCAGGATTGAAGGCGTGATGATTCATGCTCGTGCAAAAATTACCCAAGGCTGACGTGAGGGCAACGCGGCAAATTCACCGTCGCTCGGAGCGCGGACCGCCGAGTCCGCGTGTTTCTTCTTGGAGAGAGGAATTTAACGCCAAGGCGCAAAGACGCGAAGACGCAAAGTGGGAAGGAACAAGTGTGACTGGTTTTCGTTTTTTTCTTCGCGCCTTTGCGTCTTGGCGTTGGAAAGAAACACGCGGACTCGGCGGTTCGCGCTCTTAGCGCAAGAAAGTTTCCAGCACCCGCCGGTGCGCGCTGGTGAAGGGCAGTTGCCGCACTCTGTCCGCGTTAATCCACTCGCCCGCGCCCGCGCGCAGCGTGCCGCCGCTCATCACCCCGCGAAAGGCTTCGAGCGTGATGCGAAAGCGGGTGATGGAATGTTTCACCGTGACCAGCGGCGTGAGCGATTCAAGCGCGCCGCCGAGTTCAGTTTCCAACGCACGTTGCTTCGCGAGCGCCCGAGCCGTCAACGCCACTTCCACATTCGGAAATTCCCACAGATGCGCGTTCACTACGCCGTCTGGTCGCCGCCGCACCAGCAACGCTCCATTGCGTTCCACCACGCACGCCACAAAACGCCGGGCCGTGCTCGCGATGCGCTCGCCGAGATTGGGCAGTTGCTCGACGAGACCCTCGCGGCGCGCAACGCAGAGCTTGGCCAGCGGACATTCCTCGCAACGCGGCTGGCGCGGCGTGCAGACGAGCGCGCCGAGTTCCATCAGCGACTGGTTGAGCGTGGAACAGGAACCGGAGCAGCGGACAGTCTTGTCCGCTGTCGGCTTCTCTTCGGCTAGAAACCGCGGACAAGGCTGTCCGCTGCTCCGTTCCGCCTCTTGCACCAGTTCCTCCGCCAGTTTCCACAGCCGCGCATTCGTCTCCTGCTCCCGTGCGTTCTCACGAATGCCGAAGAGGCGCGTCAGCACGCGAATCACATTGCCATCGAGAATGGGCGTGGGCTGGTTGAAGGCGATGCTGCAAATCGCGCCCGCCGTGTAACGGCCGATGCCAGGCAGGGCCAGCACGTCATCAAAGCCGGTGGGAAATTTTCCGTCATGTTGGCTTACGATCAGTTGCGCCGCCTTTTGCATGTTGCGCACGCGCGTGTAGTAGCCGAGTCCCTCCCAGAGCTTGTGAATCTTTTCCGACGAAGCGTTGGCCAGTGCATCCACGTTCGGAAGCTCGCGCATCCACCGTTCA
This sequence comes from Pedosphaera sp., assembly GCA_031411375.1. Classification (GTDB taxonomy): domain Bacteria; phylum Verrucomicrobiota; class Verrucomicrobiia; order Limisphaerales; family SIBH01; genus JANNGC01. The sequence continues at coordinate 8,374 of JANOAY010000378.1, forward strand.
AAATAAGGGATGACCGTCTTCACCTGCGTCTGCTGG
>JANOAY010000379.1:0-4489 GCA_031411375.1 Pedosphaera sp.
CGCAGCGTTTCCGACTGCAACCAGCGCTCCTGCATGGCCAGCGTGCTGCGGCTGGGCTGCGCCACAACCGCGCTCCGATGCGGTATTTGCTTTTCACCACCTCTCTGGGAAAGCTCTCTTCAACAATGCGCGTGTTGATCATCGGATGCGGTTACGTCGGACTGCCGCTCGGCATGGCGCTGGCGCGCGCGGGGCATGAGGTCTTCGGCGTGCGGCGTGGCGCGGAAGGCGCGGAGGAATTGCGCGCGCAAGGCCTCACGCCAGTCATTGTGGACATCACGCGGCGCGAGGACTTGCAGAAAATTCCCGGCCCGTTCGACTGGGTGATTAACACCGTCTCCTCCACCCAAGGCGGCGTGGAGGAATACCGGGCGGTCTATCTCGAAGCCACGCGGCACCTGATTGAGTGGCTCACCAAACATCCGCCGCAAAAGTATCTCTACACCAGCAGCACCAGTGTCTATGCCCAGACCGATGGCGCGTGGGTCACGGAAGACAGCGCGACGGAGCCGAAGGGCGAGACCAGCCGCGTGCTGGTGGAGACAGAGCAGCTTCTGTTGCAGGCGGCACGCGAGAAAAATTTTCCCGCCATCATCCTGCGCGTCGCGGGCATTTACGGGCCGGGGCGCGGACATTTGTTTCAACAATACTTGCGCGCCGAGGCGCGAGTGGCGGGCGATGGCTCGCGGCTGATCAACATGATTCACCGCGCCGACGTGGTGCGCGCGACGGTCGCGGCGTTGGAGCACGGGCAGCCCGGAAGAATTTACAACGTCGCCGACGACGAGCCGGTCACGCAGCGCGAGTTCTTCACCTGGCTCTCGCAGCAGCTTGGAAAACCCATGCCCCCGCCCGCGACCGACGAGGAAAACGCCCGGCGCAAACGCGGCCTGACGCAGAAGCGCGTGTCCAACCGACGGCTGCGCGAGGAGTTGCGCTGCGAATTAACCTTCCCGACCTTCCGTCTGGGTTACATGGATGAGATCACGCGCTGGCGCGAAGCCGGACAAAACCAGTTACGCAGTAACGCCACTGGCTGAATCGGACGAAAAGTTTGCCGCCACGGTCACGGGTGTTATCCTAGCCAAAATTTAAGCCATGAGAACAGCAGCTTGCATCATCGCCCTCGGCCTCAGCGCGTGGAATCTCTGCGCCGCCGCCGCCGTCGCCCCAGACCTTGATCAAAACAAGACGCTCATCAGCGAACAGCACACCAACGCCTTCAAGTGGATGCCGCTCGTGCCGGGCAAGGACGACAGCCGCATCGCGCGCGTCACCGCCGCGTTCCTGGAGCGCGGGCATTATTTGCAGCAGCCGATTGACGCCACCATCTCGTCGAACTTCTACACGCGCTACGTTGATTCGCTCGACCCGATGCACATCATGTTCCTGCAATCGGACATTGCCGAGTTCGACAAATGGAAACTGACGCTCGGCGAAATGGCGCTCAAGAACGGCGAAACCGCGCCAGCCACGATCATCTACAACCGCTTCATGCAGCGCCTGCGCGAGCAGGTGAAGTTCGTGACCAACGCCATCGCCACGGAGAAATTCGAGTTCACCACCGACGAGCGTTACATGCCGAACCGCCGCGAACTGCCGCGTCCGAAAGATTTGACCGAGGCCCGCGCGATGTGGCGCGAACGCATCCGTTACGAGTGGCTGAACGAAGTGCTGAACAAGGAGAAGCCCGCGAAGATCAAAGAAGATTTGCTCAAGCGCTACAACCGTCAGTTCGACATGCTCGAACGCTGGGACAGCGATGACGTGCTGCAAATTTACCTCGACGCTCTCGCGCACGCCTACGACCCGCACTCGGATTACATGGGCAAGCCCGCGTCGGACAATTTCAACATCGGCATGAGGCTCTCGCTCTTCGGCATCGGCGCGCTGCTGCGTTCCGAGGACGGCTACTGCAAGATCGAAGAATTGAAGGACGGACCCGCGAAGAAGAGCGGCCAGCTCAAGCCGAACGACAAAATCATCGCCGTGGCGCAAGGCACGAATGCGCCGGTGGATGTCGTGGACTGGAAGCTGAACAAGGTCGTGGAACTCATTCGCGGCGACAAAGGCACGGAAGTGCGCCTCACCGTCATTCCCGTGGACGCGCCGGACAATTCCGTCCGCAAAGTTGTCTCGATCATCCGTGATGAAATCAAACTCGAAGACCAAGAGGCCAAGGCCCGATTGCTCGACCTGCCGGCGGAGAACGGCCAGCCTGCGACGCGGCTCGGGGTGATTTCACTGCCATCGTTCTACGCCGATTTGAAGAACCGCGGCCCGAATCGCAAGAGCACCACGACCGACGTGGCCAAGCTGTTGAAGAAGTTGAAGGAGGAAAAAGTTTCCGGCGTGATTCTTGACCTGCGCTACAACGGCGGCGGCTCGCTCGAAGAAGCGATCAACCTAACCGGCCTCTTCATCAAGGAGGGCCCGGTCGTGCAGGTGAAAGATTCCGACGGCCACATCACCGTGGACAAGGACACCGACCCCGACGTGCTCTACGACGGCCCGCTGGTCGTGATGACCAGCCGCTTCAGCGCCTCGGCTTCCGAGATCGTGGCGGGCGCGCTGCAAGATTACGGACGCGCGCTGCTCGTCGGCGATTCCTCCACGCATGGCAAAGGCACCGTGCAGACGCTGCTGGATGTCGGCCCGTTGCTCCGCACGAAGGAAGAGCTTGGCTCGCTGAAGATCACGATTCGCAAATTTTACCGCGCCAGCGGTTCGTCCACCCAGCGCAAGGGCGTGATCCCGGACATCATCCTGCCCTCGGTCAACAACCACATGGAGGTGGGTGAGGACGCGATGCCGAACGCGCTGCCGTGGGATACGATTCCGACCGCGAAGTATGAGCCGGTGAACATCATTCCGCCGACGCTGCCTGTGCTGCGCCAGCGCTCCGAAGCGCGCACGGGCCAGGACGCCGATTTCGTTTTCATCCGTCAGGAGATCGAACGGTTCAAAAAGATGAAGGACGAGAAGAGCGTGTCCATGAACGAGGCGGCGCGCTGGAAGGAAAAGAAAGAAGTCGAGGAGCGCGACAAAGCCCGCAAGGCGGAACTCCGAGCGCGCCCGCAGCCGAACTACAAGACCTACGAGCTGACGTTGAAGAATGCGGACTTGCCGGGACTGCCCGAGCCGATGACGAACGCGGTGACGGCCTCCGTAAAGACCAGCCTGGACCGAATCAAGAAAGCGGCCACGAATGGCGCGCTCGTCCTGACCACCAACCTGACTTTTACCACCACGAACAACCTCACCAACGCCAAGTCCGAGGACGAAGCACCCGTGCCAAGCGTGGATCCCACGCTCGACGAGACGCGCCGCATTCTCCGCGACCTTATCGCCTCCACTGGCAAGGCGCGCACTGGGCTGGCCGTGCGGCCCTGACACACCTCGGGACTCCAAGCACAAAGGTCCGCGCGGTGAACACCTTTGATCTCAGAGGTGTGCAAGGTGGTTGTGCGTCTCGGTTTGGCTTTTCACCGATTTCGTTCACGCCCGCGTTCCATCACAGCGTCAGCGTCGCGCAGGGCGTTTCCTGGCTGGCCGTGGTGACGTGGACGTGGGCGGCGCCGATGCGCGTGAGCCGCTCGCTCACGGTGCGGTGCGCCAGCTCGGGGCTGTTGCAGTCGCCGCTGAGGTGGCCGAGGTAGAGCTGGCGCAAGTCGGCGGAGACAATTTGTTCGGCGGCGTCCGCAGCGGCGGCGTTGGAGAGATGGCCGTGACGGCTGAGGATGCGCTGCTTGATGCTCCACGGGCGGCGCGTGTCTTCCTGAAGCAGCTTCAGGTCGTGGTTCGCCTCGAGCACGAGGGCGTTCGCACTTTTCACCCGTTCGATCACGAGCTTGGTCGCGTGACCGAGGTCGGTCAGGAAACCGATGCGGCCCGCGCCGGTGTGGAGCATGAAGCCCACGGGATCGTAGGCGTCGTGCGGCACGCTGAAGGTGTCCACACGCACGTCGTTCACGTCGAAGCTGCCGCCCGTGGTGAACAAGTTGCAGCGGACGGGCGCGCCGACAAACAGTTCGATGGCTTCCTTGGTCAGCCGGTTGCAATAAATCGGGACGTTCAACTTCGCCGCCAGCACCGCGAGTCCCTGGATGTGGTCGTGATGCTCGTGCGTGATGAGGATGCCGGTGAGATTCTCCGGCGTGCGCGCGATGGAGAGCAGGCGCTGACGGATTTGCCGCCCGCTCAGGCCGGCGTCAATGAGCAGCCGCGCCTCGCCCGTTTCGAGGTAGGCGCAATTGCCACTGGAACCGCTGCCGAGAATGGTGAACTGCACGGACACGCGGAGGACGTTAGGGAAATTTCGTGAGAACAAAAATAAATTCCTTGGGCGTCCCGCAGATTCAGAGTGACCTCAGATATTTTTATGTGTGGCTGCTCTGAATCGGCGGGAACGAATCGCGGCTTCGGATGCAACTGAATGATGGAGATCAATTTTTTTACCGCAGAGACGCAGAGGGGCAGAGGCGCAGAG
>JANOAY010000380.1:0-15849 GCA_031411375.1 Pedosphaera sp.
CAACCTCTTCATCGAGCCGTCCACGCGCACGCGTATCAGTTTTGAGTTGGCGGCCATGCGACTCAGCGCGGACGTGATCAACTTCAGCGCCGAGGCCTCCTCCTTAAAAAAGGGCGAGACGCTCAAAGACACCGTGCGCAACTTGGAAGCGCTGAACGCCGACATCATCGTCATCCGCCACAGCGCCAGCGGAGCACCCCACTTTCTCTCCCGCGTGGTCAACTGCCACATCGTCAATGCCGGCGACGGCGCGCACGAGCATCCCACGCAGGCGCTGCTCGACACCTTCACCATTCGCGAGAAGAAAGGTCAGGTCGCGGGGCTGAATGTGACCATCCTCGGCGACATTCTTTACAGCCGCGTCGCGCGCTCGAACATCTGGGCGCTCACCAAACTGGGTGCGAAGGTCACACTCTGCGGGCCGAGCACGCTGGTGCCGAAAGTTTTTGAACGCATGGGCTGCCGCGTGACCTACGACGTGAACGAGGCCATTGAATCGGCGGATGTCATCAACCTGTTGCGCATCCAGCACGAGCGCCAGCGCCAGTCCATGTTTCCCAGCCTCGGCGAATATACGAAACTGTTCGGCCTGAACCACGAGCGCTTTGCGCGCACCAAGCCCGACGTGCTCATCATGCACCCCGGCCCGATCAATCGCGGCGTGGAAATCAACAGCGAGATCGCCGACTGCCCGCGCTCGGTGATTCTCGAACAAGTGACCAACGGCCTCGCCGTCCGCATGGCCACGCTCTTCCTCGTCAGCGGCGGCCAAGGCCCGCAGGCCGTCGGCTGATATGGACGCGCTCGCCCGCTACTACGCGCAGCGCGCTCCCGAATACGAACGCATTTACCAGAAGCCGGAGCGGCAGGCGGACTTGCACACTCTCCGTGAATTCGTGGCGCAAACCTTCACAGGCCGCCGCGTGCTGGAAATCGCCTGCGGCACCGGCTGGTGGACGGAAGTTCTCTCCACCACCGCGCGCTCCGTTCTCGCCACGGACATCAACGATGAGGTTCTGGCCGTCGCGCGAACCAAGAAGCTCGGCGACGCCCCGGTTTCCTTCCAGCGCACCGACGCCTTCCAGCTCGATCAGCTCGCGGGTGAGTTTGACGCCGCGCTCGCCGTCTTCTGGTGGTCACACCTGACGCGAACCGATCTGGAGCGGTTCCTCGAAATACTGCACCGACGGCTGGAATCCGGCAGCGTTGTTGTCTTCATCGACAATATCTTCGTGCCCGGCAGCAGCACACCGATCTCGCGCCGGGACGAAGAGGGCAACACTTACCAGCAACGCCGGCTGGACGATGGCTCCACCACGGAAGTGCTGAAGAATTTTCCGACTGATGAAGAGATCGCTCGCGAGCTCCAAGATTGCGTGCGTGAACTAACAATCAGCCGCACCCAGTACTTTTGGACTGCGCGCTACGTGCTGGGCAAATAGTCAGCCGCATCGTCCTGCGGCTCGTAGCCCAGCAGTTCCTTCGCGTTGCTCAAATCCCATGGCCCGCCCTGGGTGTTGTTCGAGATGCCGAAGAAGATTCCGAACTGCAAATCCGTGCGCAGACACTTCACGAGCAGTTGCGTCAGGTCGCGCGGGCTGCACCAATCGTATTGCACCGGATGGCCCGGCTCACGCAGCAGCGGATCATCGTAGGCGCGGAAGTAGCACAGGCGAATGACGAGCATGGACATGTCGTGCGTCTCGGAATACCAGCGCGCGAGCGACTCGCCGAAAATTTTCGTGCAGGCATAAACCGTCGAAGGGCGCGGCGGCATCTCGACGGTGACAGGCGTTTCGCGTCCGTAGTTGAGAATCACCTGGCCGGTGCTGGCGTAGATGACGCGCTTCACGCCGGCCTGGCGCGCGGCCTCGAAGACGTTGTACGTGCCGGCCAAGTTCACCGGCAGCAGCTTGGAATGAAAATCCGCCTCGTCCGATATCGCCGCGAGATGAATCACCGCGCGCACGCCTTCGCACGCACGACGCAGCGTGTCGAAGTCCTGGATGTCGCCAACGATAATCTCGTCGTCGCCCGCCGCCGACACCGCTCGCAGCGCGAGCGGTTCCACCTCGAACAGGCGCAGCGCGAAATGTTCGCGCAGCAGCGGCACAATCTGCGTGCCGACGCGCCCGCCCGGCCCGGTGATGAGAATTCTTTCGCGCACGGCCTGATTGCAGTTTCACGCCGGGAAATGTTCAACCTCAAAGCGGCCCGGAGCGCCCTCCACTCACTTCACCCGAATCACATGCACCGCCGTGACGTAGGGCGGGAGAGGAATGAGGTGAAGAGCTGGAACGTCCGGGCCAGACATTTTTAGCCACGGATGCACACCGATTAAACACGGATGGGGACCAGCTGTTTTTAATCCGTGTCCATCTGTGTTTATCCGTGGCTAGACCTTCGGCCCCTTACTTCACCCGAATCACATACACCGCCGTGACATACGGCGGAAACGGCTGCGCGCCCGGGCTGAAGTCCGTGGTCACAAAATTCTGCGCCGTGCCCACGCCCGCGTTGTCCGCCTGCGCGGTGGCAAACGCATCAATCCCGCCTACCGCGCCGCTCGCCAGTCCGCCCGGGATGAACCGCTCGGCCCCCGTGTTGATGTCCGGCATCAACTGCCCGTTCAGCGGCGACTCTGGGTCGGTGAGAAACTGCCCGTTGCACTCCACAAAATTGCCGGGCAGCGGCGGCACGCCGGGCGTGTCCTTGAACCACGGAATCACGCCGCCAATCGGCACGAGGTTCGCCAGCGCCACAAGCTGAGCGGCCAAGGCCGTGAGCTGCGTCTGCATCGCGGCGAGCCGCAGCGTGTTCACAGCTTGCTGCGGCTGGTCTCGGCGACACAGCCGCGCTCCAGCCAAGCGCAAATCAGGACACTGCCGGCATTCCTGTCCCGTTGCATTTTCACAGCGGCGGCGGTTCAATCGCCGCACCCATGAAAACTCTTTTGCTGCTGCTCGCCCTCGCCTTCGCCGCGCGTGTTCACGCCGAGGTTATTGAGACGGACATCTGCGTCTTCGGCGGCTCGTCGGCGGGCATTGTCGCGGCCATCCAGGCGAAGAAGCTGAACAAGAGCGTGGTGCTCGTGGAGCCGGGCAAGTTTCTCGGCGGGCTGACCACGGGTGGACTCGGCGCGACGGACATCGGGAACAAGGCGGCCATCGGCGGATTGTCGCGCGAGTTTTATCACCGCATCGCGAAGCATTACGCGCAGGACGCGTCGTGGAACATTGACCGCCGCGCGGATTATTTCGGCAAGCGCGGCAGCAGCCAGGCCTCCGCCTCCAACCTCGACGCCGCCGACGCCACGATGTGGACCTTCGAGCCGAAAGTCGCGCGCGCGGTTTATGACGGGTGGCTGAAGGAGCACAACGTGCGCGTGCTGCGCGAGCAGCGCTTGAAGTCGGTGAAGATGGACGGCGCGCGCATCGTGGAAATCACGGCGGAGAACGGCAACGTGTTCCGCGCGAAGATGTTCGTGGATTGCACTTACGAGGGCGACCTGATGGCGAAGGCGGGCGTGTCCTATCACGTCGGGCGCGAATCGAACGCGACGTATGGCGAGACGTTGAACGGGATTTGCGCGGAGACGCCGAAGCATCAGTTCACCGTGGCGGTCGATCCGTATGAGAAACCCGGCGATGCGAGCAGCGGACTCCTGCCGTTCATTCAATCCGGTGACGGTGGCAAACCGGGCGACGGCGACAAGCGCGTGCAGGCTTACAACTACCGGCTCTGCTTCACGACGAACGCGGCGAACCGCGCGCCGGTCGCACCGCCGCCGAATTATGATCCGGCGAAGTTTGCACTGCTCGGGCGCTACCTCGACGCGCTGGTCGCCGGCGGGAAGAATCCGAGGCTCTGGCAGTTCTGGAATCCCATCTGGATGCCGAACCAGAAAACCGACATCAACAACAACGGCGGGTTCAGCACGGATTTCCTGGGCGCGAACTACGATTTCCCCGAGGCGGATTACACCACGCGTGAGCGCATCGCGAAGGAGCACGAGGAATACATTCGCGGCTTCATCACCTACCTCGCGACCAGCCCGCGCGTGCCGGAGGCGATGCGGCGCGAGATGCAGCAATGGGGACCGTGCAAGGACGAGTTCCCCGAGACGGGCGGCTGGCCGAATCAGCTCTACGTGCGCGAGGCGCGCCGGCTCATTTCTGATTACGTGATGACGGAGAAGAATTGCCGCGCGCAGGAAGTCATCAACGATTCCGTCGGCCTCGCCGCCTACAACATGGATTCGCACAACGTGCAGCGCATCGTGAAGAACGGTCGCGTCGAAAATGAAGGCGACGTGCAGGTGCCGCCGATGAAGCCGTATCCGATCTCCTATCGCTCGCTCGTGCCGAAGCAGCGCGAGTGCGAAAACCTGTTCGTGCCCGTGTGCATGGCCGCGTCGCACATCGCCTACGGTTCCATCCGCATGGAGCCGGTGTTCATGATTCTCGCCGAGTCCAGCGTCACGGCGGCGGCGCTCGCCATTGATGAAAAAATTCCCGTGCAGAAAGTGAACTACGCGAAACTCCGCGCCCGCCTGCTCGCGGACAAGCAGGTTCTCGACTGGACGAACGCCGCCCCCGCGCGCTCCGCCGTGCCGCCGCGTCTGCGCCTCGAAGGCGTGCTGATTGACGACCGCGACGCGACACATCACGGCGAATGGGTCGAGTCCAGTTCCGTGGCGAACCACATCGGCGCGGCCTATCTGCACGACAACAACGCGCGCAAGGGCGAGATGAATCTGCTCTTCACGCCGACGATCACCGCCGCCGGGGATTACGAACTGGCGCTGGTCTTCACCCCGAATCCGAACCGCGCCAGCAACGTGCCCGTGACGGTGCAAGTGTTGGGCGAGACCAAAGTTCTGAAGATCAATCAGCGCACCGGCAACGGCGTCGCCTCACTCGGGCGCTTCCAACTCCCCGCCGGCCGCGAGTGCAGCGTGACCGTGGCGAACACCGGCACGGACGGCTTCGTGGTGGTGGACGGGCTGCAAGTGAGGCCGGTGCGGTAGTGGGGCGGCCGTCCCGGCTGCCACTCGTCCACTGGCCGTCCCGGCCGGTGTTTCTGTTTTTCCTTCAGCCGGGACGGCCCAAGGACGGAAGGCAGGCGGGACGTCTGCCCTACGAAAAAGTTCGTTGCCGCTCGAACACTTCCACCTTTCACCCGCTTGCCTTACTCTCCCGCCACGCGCCAGTCGGCGCGACGTGTGATGACCAACATTGATCCAGCCGCCAGCCGCGCAAATACCAGCGCCCGCGAACAAGTCTTCCGCGTGCGCGGCCTCACAAAAATTTACGGCATGGACACGACGGAAGTTCACGCGCTGGCGGGCGTGGACCTCGATCTGTTCGCGGGCGAACTCGTGGTGCTGCTCGGCCAGTCCGGCAGCGGCAAGACCACGCTGCTCAACCAGCTCGGCGGGCTGGATGTGCCGACGGACGGGGAGCTTTGGTATCGCGACATGGATTTAACGAGCGCGGATGAAACAGAACTGACGCAGTTCCGCCGCGACTCGGTGGGTTTCATTTTCCAGTTCTACAATTTGATTCCCAGCCTCACCGCGCGCGAGAACGTGGCGCTTATCACCGAGATTGCGAACGACCCGATGTCGGCGGAAGAGGCGCTCGACATGGTGAACCTTGGCGGGCGGCTCGATCACTTTCCCGCGCAACTCTCCGGCGGCGAACAGCAGCGTGTCGCCATCGCACGAGCCATCGCCAAGCGACCTGAGGTGCTGCTGTGCGATGAGCCGACCGGCGCGCTCGACATCAAGACCGGCATCGTCGTGCTCGAAGCGTTGCAACGTGTGAACCAGGAACTGGGCACGCTCACCGTGGTCATCACGCACAACGCCGCGATGGCGGAGATGGCCGACCGCGTAATTCGTTTTGCTGATGGGCGCGTGCAAAGCATCAAGACCAACGCCGTGCGGGCGGCGGCGAGCAGCATCAATTGGTAAGTCATCAATGCTTCCCCACCTCGATCGCAAAGTCCTGCGCGACCTGAAGAAGATGCTCGGTCAGGCGGTCGCGGTCGCGCTGGTCATGGCGTGCGGGCTGGCGATGCTCACCATGTCGCGCAGCCTGATCTACTCGCTCGAAAGCACGCGTGCGGAATACTACGAAGCGAACCGATTCGCGGATGTGTTCGCGCATCTCAAGCGCGCGCCGAACTCCGTGGCCGATCAAGCGCGGCAACTTCCCGGTGTCGCCGGCGTGCAGGCGGGGCTGGCCGTCAGCGTCACGCTCGACCTCACGGGCATTGATGAGCCAGCCAGCGGACAGGTGCGTTCACTGCCAGATCACGGCGAGCCGGAATTGAACCGACTGTTCCTCCGCGCTGGCGCGTGGTTGCAACCGGGCAGTCGTGGCGAAGTGCTCGTAGGCGAAGCGTTCGCCAAGGCCAACTCACTCAAACCCGGCGACCACATCGCGATGCTGTTGAACGGACGGCGGCAGCAATTTCGCATCGCCGGCATCGTGCTGTCGCCGGAGTTCATCTTTGAATCGCGGCCCGGCGCGGCGCTGCCGGACAATCGCACGTACGGCATTTTCTGGATGCCCTACGAGGAAGTGGCGAAGGCGTTTGATCTTTATGGCGCTTTCAACGCGCTCTCGCTGCGACTCACGCCCGGCGCTTCCGAACGCGGCGTCATTGCGCAAGTGGATCGGCTGCTGGAAACGTATGGCGGGCGCGGCGCGTACGGCCGCAAGGATCATCCCTCGCACATCCGTGTGTCGGATGAAATCCGTGTGCTGGAGACGCTCTCGATTGGTTTCCCGCTGGTGTTCCTGAGCGTGGCCGCGTTCATGACCAACGCCGTGCTCTCGCGCCTGCTCAATTTGCAGCGCGAACAGATTGCCATTCTCAAGGCGTTCGGTTTCACCAATCGCACCATCGTCCTGCACTACCTCAAGTTCGCGCTCGCCATCGTCGTGGGCGGGCTGGTGCTCGGCGCGCTCGGCGGCGTGGTGCTCGGCCACAAGCTCGTGGGCATGTACGAAATGTGGTTCCGCTTTCCGGATCTGCGTTTTCATTTCGATGCCGCTGCGCTCGTCTTGGCGTCGTTCGTCGGCGTGTTCGCGGCGATGCTGGGCGTGTTCAATGCCGTGCGTCGCGCCGCGAAACTTCCGCCCGCCGAGGCGATGCGCCCCGAGCCGCCGGCGAACTACCGGCCCTCCTTCCTCGAGCGCACCGGCATCGGACACTTTCTCTCGCACACCTTCCGCATCGCGATCCGGAACATCGAGCGACGTCCGATGCAGGCGCTGTTCACCGTGGCGGGACTGGCGCTTGCGACCGGCATCCTCATCGTGCCGAACACCTTTCGCGACAGCGTGAAGCAAATTCTCGGCTTCCAGTGGGACGTGCTGGAGCGGCAGGACGTGGCGGTGGGATTGATTGAACCGGACAGTGCGAAGGTCGCGCATCTCTTCGAGCAACTGCCCGGCGTCGTGGGTGTCGAGCCATTCCGTGCCGCTCCGGTGCGCCTGCGCTTTGGGCATCGCAGCCGGCAGCTGGCGATTCGCGGGATGCATTCGGGCGGCATCCAGACGCGTATCATTGACAAGGCGATGCACGAAATCGCGCTGCCTGCGAACGGCGTGGTCGTTTCCGCCAAGCTCGCCGAAGCGCTCGGCGCGCGCGTGGGCGACCTGCTCACGGTCGAGACGCTCGAAGGCAAGCACCTCGTCCGCAGCGTGCCGCTTGTCGGTCTCGCCGAAGACCTTGCGGGCATCACCGCCTACATGGATCGCATCGCGCTGAATCGTTTCCTCGAAGAAGGTGACGTGGTGACGGGCGCGAACCTCAGCATCGACAACGCGCGCCGCCAAGAGTTTCTGCACGAGTTGAAAGGCATTCCGCGCGTGAGCTGGATCGCGATCAAGGAATCGTTGCGGGAAAATTTCCGCAAGACCACGGGCGCGAGCATCAACCTGATTCAGAGCATCTATCTGATGTTCGCGACGGTGGTGGCGTTCGGCGTGGTGTACAACAACGCGCGCATCTCGCTGGCCGAACGCGCGCGCGAACTGGCGACCTTGCGCGTCGTCGGATTCTCGCAGCGCGAAGTCGGCGGCGTGCTGGTGACGGAGCTGGTCATTCTTGCGCTCATCGCTTTGCCGCTCGGGCTGTTGCTCGGCACGGGGTTTGCCACCGGCATTATCAGCATGGTGAACACAGAAACCGTGCGCCTGCCGCTCGTGCTCACCACGCGCAACTACGCCTTCGCCACGCTGGTCGTGACGGTGGCCTCCACGCTGTCCGCCGTGCTGGTGCTGCGCCGTTTGAACAAGCTCGATCTCGTGAGCGCATTGAAGGCGCCAGAGTGATGAACGTAACGCGCGAAATTAGTGGGGCAGCCGTCTCCGCTGCCACCCGTCCACTCGCCGTCCCGGCTGGTGGTTCTTCAGCCGGGACGGCCAAAGGACGAAGACAGACGGGACGCCTGCCCCACTCCGAAACGCGCGCAGCACGCCACGACAAATCTCGAATCTCATGAACACCACGACTACTGTCTCGACCACGATGGAACCGCCACCGCAGGAAGCGTCCGTGCCCCCGACCACGCCGCCGACACCGCGCCGCAAAGAAGCGCGACGTCCCAAACCGCGTCGCTGGCTGCCGTATCTGGGCGCACTGGTTTTGATCGCCTTGATCGTCGGTGGATTGTGGCCGAAGCCCATGCCCGTCGAGACGGTCAAGGCCGTGACCGGCAGCCTGCGCGCGACGGTCAACGAGGAGGGCAAGACGCGGATCAAACAACGCTTCCTTGTTTCCGCGCCAGTGGCCGGACAGTTGCGGCGCATTCCGTTCAAGGCTGGCGCGGAAATCATCGCGGGCGAAACCGTCGTCGCGGTCATTGACCCGCTCGCGCCGGTGCTGCTCGACGCTCGCACGCGGGCGCTGGCGGAAGCGCGGCGCGACACGGCCGCCGCCCATGTCGAGCGCGCCCGTGCCGCGCAGAAGTTTGCCGCCAGCGAATTGAAACGCTTTGAAATCCTGTTCGCGGAAAAAACGGTTTCCATCCAGGAACTCGAACAAGGCCAATGGCGCGAAACCAACGCCGCGAAGGAACTGACGGCGGCCGAGGCCGCGCTGCGACAGGCGGAAGCGGAACTCGCGGAATTCAGCACGCCTGCCTCCAGCCAGTCGCGCCCGCCCACGGAAGTGAAAGCGCCCGCCAGCGGCCGCGTGCTGCGCGTGCTGGAAGAAAGCTCGCGCGTGGTTACATCTGGACTGCCGCTCGTGGAAATCGGCAACCCCGCCGACCTCGAAGTGGTCATCGAAGTTCTCTCGCGGGATGGCGCGGCGATTCAGCCCGGCACGCGCGTGGAACTGGAGCAGTGGGGCGGAGCTGAACCGCTGGAGGCGCGCGTGCGACTGGTTGAACCCGCCGCTTTCACGAAGGTCTCGGCGCTCGGTGTGGAAGAACAGCGCGTGAACGTCATCGCGGACATCATCACGCCGGTGGAGAAGCGCGCGAGCGTGGGCGACAATTTCCGTGTCGAGGCGCGCATCATCACCTGGGAGGCGGACAAGGTGTTGAAGGTCGCTTCCGGCGCGGTATTCCGGCGCGGCGAACAGCACGCCGTGTTTGCCGTGCGCGGAGGACGCGCGACGTTTCAAGCCGTGACGACGGGGCGCACTTCCGGGACCGAGACTGAAATCACCAGCGGCCTGAGCGAAGGCGAGGCGGTGATCATTTATCCCGGCGACCGCATCAACGACGGGGATCGCGTGAAGCCGCTGAAGATTGGCGGCGCGCGCTGATGGATTTTCGCCGGAGCGCGGGCATTCCGGCCCGCAGCGAGGCCTGCAGGGATGAGGTTCTAAAATTTCGGCGGCACTCCTCCCGCATCACATTGCTGCGGGCTGGAAAGCCCGCGCTCCGGGCGATGAGGGTTTGGTTTTTTGCATCGCCTCTCTCTTCCGCGTGGCGGATAAAGAAACGAAATGCAGCGGCACTGGCTGACCCGACTGATCTGGATCGCCGCTCTCCTGTGCGGGAGCGGGGCCATGTCGCGCCTGCACGCGGCGGATGCGGAGACGCGCGCGTTCAACACGGCCGAGGAGGCGCGGCAGGACGGATTCCACGACCGCGCGGAAAAATTGTTCGCAGACTTCATCGCGAAATATCCCACATCGCCACGCGTTCCACAGGCGTTGCTCAAGCAGTCCAAGGCCGCGCTCCAGCAGAAGAAATTTCCCGTCGCCATCCAGATTCTCGCCACGAACCAGGCCAGTGCGGGCGGCATGGCGGATCAATTCCTGTTCGACCTGGCGGCTGTCCACGCGGCGAGCGGGCAGTTCGAGGCGGCGGCGACGAACTACGCGCTGGTCGTTTCGCGCCACACCAATTCACCACTTCAGCTCGACGCCACGCTCGCGGAGGCGCACGCGCGATTTCAATTGAAGCAATGGCCGCGCGCCGCCGCACTGCTGCAAACCGGATTGTTTCAACGTGCCGCCACGCGCACGCCAACCAGCGAGGCCGTGGTGCGCGGGCGCCTGCTGCTCGCGGACACGCTGCTGGAACAGCACGACTACTCCGGCGCGGAACGAGTGGCTGGGGCCATTCCCGAAGACACGCTCGCCGCGCGCACGAAATGGGAACGCGCCTATCGTCTCGCGCAGGCGCAGTGGGGCGCGCGGCAACTGACCAATGCGCTCGTCACCACGACGAATCTTTTCACGAACGCCCTCGCCACCACCGATGTCGCGCTGGAAGCCGCCGCCACCGCGCTGCAAGGCCAGGTGCTCGAAGCGTTGGACCGGCCTGATGAAGCCATCGCCGCTTACGCGCGGAACCAGCGGCCCGGCATGCCCCCAGCGCGCACGCGCGAGGCGGTTTTCAAAACCGTGGAACTGCTCGCGGGGCAGGGACAACTCAGCAACGCGCTGGCGCGGTTGCAGGAATTCACGGTCGCGCATCCGGCGGAGAACGGCTCGGACCTCGCGCTGCTCGCGCAGGCGGAACTGCGGCTCAAGCAGCATCAACTCGCCCTCACTGGCACGAACGCCGCCGCACCCGGCACCGACTTGCTCGCGGATGTGATCTTCGATTGCGACAAACTGCTGACCCAGTTCACGAACAGCCCGTTCCGCAGCCAGGCCCGCGTGGTGCGCGGCTGGGCGTTGCTGGAGCAAAAGAAATTTCTTGAGAGCCTCGCGTCGTTTCGCGCCGCTGCGGAAACGCTGCCGTGGTCGGAAGCGCAGGCCGTGGCGCGGTTCAAATCGGCGGACCTCGCGTTTCAATCGGGTGATTTGACCAACGCCATCGCCGACTATCGGCTGGTGCTGACGAACTACACGATGCTGCCGCGTGTGGTGCGCGAACTCACGCCGCGCGCGCGCTACCAGTTGTTGCAGGCCGGCCTGGCGGCGCATGACCGTCGCGCCGCCGCCGAGGCACTGGACGCGATCCTGCGCGAGTATCCAGACCACGGCTACGCGGAGCGTTCGCTGCTGCTCTTCGGCCAGACCGTGGACGAACTCGGCGATCCGACGGCGGCGCGGAGGGAGTTTGCGCGCTTCACAGAATGGTTTCCTGATTCACCGCTGCGGCCCGAGGTGGAACTGGCCGTGGCGCGTTCCTTTGAGCGCGAGCGCAATTGGGCCGGGGCCATCGGCAAATATGACGAGTGGGTAAAAAATTTCCCCACCAACGCCGGTCTGCCAGGCGTGGAGTTTTTCCGGGCCACGGCCAACTTTCTCGCCGGCCACGAGACGAACGCGCTGACGTTGTTCACGAATTTCGTCGCGCGCTTCCCTCTGAATCCGCTGGCCGCGCGCGCGCAAAATTGGATTGGTGATCATCATTTGCGCGCCGGGCGTTACGACGACGCGCTGCGGAATTATCAGCTCGTCTTCGAGAACACGAACTGGCCGGTCACCACGATCAGCTATCAGGCGCGCTTGAAGGCGGGCCGCGCCGCGCTGTTGCAGCCGCGCTTCGAGAGCGCGACGAATCATCTGACCGCGCTGCTCAATGACACCAACTGTCCCGCGTCCATTCTTGTGCAGGGCTACTTCGCGTATGGCGACGCCTTCAAAGTCCGCCCGTGGACGAACCAACTCGACAACTTCCGCGAGGCGCGGAGCGTGTACGCGCAGGTGCCGCGCTTTTTCCCGGACGACCCGCAGGTGCCGCGCGCGTGGGGCGAGGTGGCGCTCTGCCATTTCCAACTCGGCACGGCGGACCCGATGAATTACGCCGACGCGCTGGACTACTACGGACGCGCGCTGGCTGCGCCGAAGGCCGACACCGCCACACGGCAGCAGGCACAGGTCGGACTCGGTCACGTCTATCGCGCACAGGCGCTGCTGGCGACGAACTCGGTGGCGGAAGTGGCGGCGCTGCGCCAGGCCGCGCTGACGAATTATCTCGAAGTGATTTTCCCGACACGCGCAGGCGAGGAGCCGGATCCGTTCTGGCTGAAGGAAGCGACATTCAGCGCGGCGGACATCTGCCAGGCGCAGGGCGAGTGGGAGAAGGCGGTGAATCTGTTCACGCGACTGGCCGAGCGCGTGCCTTCACTCAAGGAGGCGGCGGCGAAACGGATTGAACTGATTCAGAAGCAGTTGAAGGAGCAGCCGCTCTGAAGCCGTTTCCTACGCAGGCGGGCTGCCCGGCTTGCGGTTCGACATCACCTTCGCAGTCTGGCTGGCGCGGAATTTTTCGTAGGCCGCACGGAACTGCGGATGTTTGTTCCCCAGAATGGCCGTGGCCAGCAGCGCCGCATTGATCGCGCCCGCCTTGCCGATGGCCAGCGTTCCCACCGGCACGCCGCCGGGCATCTGCACGATGGAGAGCAGCGAGTCCATGCCCTTGAGCGTCTTCGATTCCACGGGCACGCCGAGCACAGGCAGCGAAGTCTTCGCCGCGCACATGCCGGGCAGGTGCGCCGCGCCGCCCGCTCCGGCAATGATGACTTCCAGGCCGCGCTTTGCCGCGCTGGCCGCGTATTGAAACAGCAAGTCCGGCGTGCGATGCGCGGAGACGACTTCGGCTTCAAATGGCACGCCGAGTTCTTTGAGCTGCGCCGCCGCGTGCTGCATCGTTTCCCAGTCGGACTGGGAACCCATGATGAGGCCGACGAGCGGTGAAGGTTTTTTGCGCATAAGTCTCAATGACGAATGACGAATGACGAATGACGAATGGCATCCAATGAGCGGATCTGCCACCTGTTGCGCCGCTCAAATCCCTGAAGGCAAGAGCTTGTCTTCCTGCCCGCCAGCCGGCCGAAGTTGAAAGTGAAGTTTGTCATTCGTCATTCGTTGTCACGGCGCCACCGCCAGCCGTTCCTCGTTCACGTCCACTTTCATCAGCACGCCCTGCTCCTTGTAGGGCTTGAGCATGAAATGCGTGGCGGTGGAGATGACGCCCTGCACGGTGGCGAGCTTCTCGGACACGAACGTCGCCACGTCGCGCAAATTTTTCCCCTGCACCACCACGAGCAAGTCGTAGCCGCCCGACATCAGGTAGCAGGACTGCACCTCGGAATACTTCGCAATGCGCTCGGCCAGCCGGTCGAAACCGCCGCCGCGTTCCGGCGTGATTTTCACTTCGATGACCGCACGCACGACTTCGAGGCCGAGCTTCTCCTCGTTCAGGATGGCGCGGTAGCCGAGGATGACGCCCGCGGCCTCGTGCTTCTTAATGAGGGCGATGACTTCGCTCTCGGAAAGATTGAGCATGGCGGCGAGTTCCGCCGGCTTCCATGCGGCGTTCTCACGAATCAACTTCAGCAATGAATCCATGCGCGCGACGTTAGCGGGCGGAAAAGTTTTGGGAATCAGAAAGGAGGAACAACGGGAAATGAACCACGGAAGACACGGAAAACACGGAAAAGAATTTCCCGGTTTTCATTCCGGGTTTTCCGTGTCTTCCGTGGTTCAACTCATCAGCCGCGCGATGGCGGCGAATACTTGGTCCGTCTCCAATTGATCCAGCCCGCATTCCGCGCGCAGCAGCTCAAACCTTTCGCTGCGTGGCCGCCAGATTTCCGCCTTCGTCCCGCCCCAGAGCGCGAGGCCGCGCAGGCCGCTGGCCGCCGCGAGATGGGTGATGCCGGAGTCGTGGCCGACGAATGCGGTGCAGGTCGTGAGCCGCCGCGAGAGTTCAGGCAATGGCTCGTTGAACGCAACCGTCAGACGATCTGACGGCACTTGCGGCGCAAGCCGTGGCACGCGGTCGCCTTCCGCTTCGCCACCGACGAGCAGCACGCGCCAGTTCGTTTCATCCGCGATCCGGCAAAGCAGTTCCTGCCAGCGCTCCTCCGGCCAGTTTTTGCTCAGGCCGCCGCTGCCGGGGTGAAGGGCGAGGGTGTTGAGAGTTGAGGGTTGAGGGTTGAGAGACAAACGCGGTTCAGCGTCTGCGCCGAAGATGGCTAGGCGCTCCAGCGGTTTCAGAAAGACTTCCGTGGCGTGAAGGTTCTGCGCTTCGTCGGGGCGGTGCGGGCCGGGGATGAATTGCGCTTTCGAAACGCGGGCCAAGTTCTCCTGAAAGATGCCGTCAGGGTCGTAGAGATACGAGACGATGATGTTGAAGCCGCTGAACCATTCACTGAGCGCGGCATCCAACTCGCCGCGCCGCGCGAAGAAGCCGGCCAGCGCGCGCGCCTCGATGGAACGGACTTCATCCACGGAGCCGGCCATCTCCGCGAGCGCGGCCACGCGCGGATAGCCGAGCACGGCGAGATGCGTTTGAGGGAACTGTTTCCGCAACGCCGCCACCGCGGGCAGCGTGAGAATAAAATCGCCGATGGCTCCGCCGCGAATGACGAGGATGCGCCCGCGGCTCACAACGTCAGCCGTTCACCACGCGACGGTCGCGCGCGGTGCGTTCAGCGCGGCCTGCGAGGCCGGAGCCTTTTGTTCCGCCGCCTTGAACACCGTCAGCCCGAGTGCGACGACGAAAACGCCGAAGGCCACGCGCACGCCGCTGGTCAGGCGCGTGCGAGACTCGGTGGCGACGGACCAGTTGATGATGTCGCGCAGCCGCCAGGGCGAAATGGTGAACCACATGCCCGCGAGCACCAGCGCGTAAGCCCAGAAGGAAATGACCAATCGCCAGTCCGTCGGCTCCCAGCGCGCGGTGTCCACCATGAGCTTGGCCGCGAGCAGGAAGACCACGGCCAGCCCGCGCACGGGCAGAAAATCGCGGACAAAGATGCAGGTGCCGAGACCAACCGCGCTGAAGACGAGATAAAAAATCCGTTTCATGTTCGCGAAGTCGGAGACGTTTTCCTGCTGCACGTAGTAGAGAAACCAGATCGTGCCGAGCAGCACGAGCGCGTAGCCGACGAAGGTGTTGCGCGGGAACCGGCGCGCGGCCTCGGCGAACGCCTTGGGCTTGAGCAGGCCGAGCACGCTGGGCAGCGCGACGATCAGGCCGAGCACGACCGCGAGCGTCGAGAGTTTCAGGTCAGACATGGCGGGGATGTAAGGGAACGAGGCGGTGAGTTCCAGCTTTCGTTCGCCCCTTCGTGGTCGGGCCGCGTTGCCGTTCAATTCTCTCATTGCATCCCGGGCGTTTGAAAAACCACACTCCGCCCGGTTCGTTTCGGCGGGCCATTCCAAATCCAAATGTCGTTCAGCGTTTTAATCATTGGCGTCGTCGCGATCTTCGTGCTCGTGGGCGCGCTCATTTTTGTCAGCCGGGCCGGGCGCAAGTAACATGGAAACCAAACACCCCATCGTCATCGCGCTCGACGGCACCAGCGCCAGCGGCAAAAGCACCAACGCCAAGCTCATCGCAAAGAAGCTCGGCTTCGTGTACGTGGACACCGGTGCAATGTATCGTGCGCTCGCCTGGCATTGCCTTCA
>JANOAY010000381.1:0-2511 GCA_031411375.1 Pedosphaera sp.
CCCCAATCCTCAATCTCCCCCCACCCCATGACCCGCCCGACTCTCCGCCAACTCTTCACCAACCTCGGCCCCTTCCTCGGCCTGATTTTCGTCCACGGCATTTTCTCGATCCAAGCGGACGTGCGCGAGGTGTTCCTGACCGGCGGCAATTTCAAAATCATTTTCACCCAGACCGTCATCGTCGCCATCGGCGCGCTGGGCATGACGCTGATCATTGTCAGCGGTGGGATTGATCTCAGTGTCGGCTCGGTGGTGGCGTTGACGAGTGTGGTCGGCGCGAAACTGCTTTCACTGCCGGAGCCGTGGGGAACAATGGGCGTGATCGCGGCGACGGTCTGCGCGGGCGCGCTGGTCGGCGCGATCAACGGCTCGCTCATCGCGGGCTTTCGCATGATGCCCTTCATCGTGACGCTCGGCATGATGGGCGTGGCGCGCGGCGCGGCCAAGTGGCTGGGCAACAGCCAGACCGTGAACTACGACGAGAAGGCGGCGGTGAACTCCCTCATGGCGATGGACGAGCCTTACAAATTTTTTCCGCTGCCCACCGGCGTGTGGATCGCTGTGGCGCTGGCCGTGGTCGTGGCGGTGCTGCTGCGGCAGACGGTTTTTGGCCGCTACATTTTCGCCATCGGCTCGAACGAATCCACGGCGCGGCTCTGCGGCATCCGCGTGCGGATGCACAAGGTCATCATCTACGCGCTGGCCGGATTGCTCTTCGGCATCGCAGGCTTGATGCAGCTCTCGCGGCTCACGCAGGGCGATCCGACGGTGGCGATTGGACTGGAACTGGACATCATCGCGGCGGTGGTGATTGGCGGGGCGAGTTTGAGCGGAGGAACGGGGAGCATTCTCGGCTCGATGATTGGCGCGCTCATCATGGCCGTGCTGCGCAACGGGTCGAACCAGATGGGCTGGCCGACCTACATGCAGGAAATCATCATCGGCATCGTCATCGTGCTGGCCGTGGCGTTGGACAAGTTCCGGCAGGGCAAGACGGCGTAGAAATGGGTCAGCGACACCCGGCCTAGGCCCCCTGACCACCGAAACGGCCTTTTGATGCCCCGCTAGACCCTCACCACCGGTCGGAGAGCCGTCTTGATCGGTCGAAATGGCACATTGATCGGTCGGAGAGGCCCCTTGATCGGAAATAATGGCCCCTTGATCGCTCGGAATGGGGTCTTGATCGCGAAAACACCCGCCTTGATCGGAAAAACACCCCCCTTGATCGGGAAAAATGGCCTCTTGATCGGTCGGAATGCCCCCTTGATCAGATCAAGGGCCCATTACTACTGATCAAGACCCCATTCCGAGCGATCAAGGAGGGTGTTTTTCCGATCAAGGGGCCTCTCCGAGCGATCAAGGCCCCATTATTTCCGATCAAGAGGGGTGTTTTCGCGATCAAGGGCCGGTTCCGACCGATCAAGAGGGCTGTTTTTCCGATCAAGACGGGTGTTTAGGCGATTTAGCCCCTATTCACGGTGTTTCGACCGCATCCCGCGCTGGAAAATCCGGTGAGATGAGGCCGGGCGGGCTTTCCCCAGCGCACCGGGCCTCGGCACCTAGCCATCAGCCAGCGGCTCCGGCTAACGAGCCTAGCGCAGCGCCTAGTGAGGCCGACGGGTCCTCATCAATGTCCTCAGCCCCCGTCTCCACCGCCACCCCCGTCGGAGCCGCCGCCATCGCCGCCCCCGAAATGACCGCCATCGGATAGAGCGTTGGTGCTGCTGTGGTGTCCGCCGTCGTGGTGTGAATGCCCTGAGCCGTGAAGCGACGCACCTGAAGCGCCGCTACCTGAAAAACCAAACCACGCTGCTGACTCCGTGCCGGGAACGCTGTCCCATATCCTCGGTGCGTCCGAACGGCGGCGCGGGCGACGCGACTTCGGACGCGAGGCCAACCCAATCAACGCGACCGCCACCACCACTCCGAGGATGAGGAGAAGATTCATGCGCGTGGTCGGCCTAACGTCGCTATTTCTGATTCCCGCGCCGCACCAATTCGCCCTTGAGGAAGGTATCCACCGGCGCGCTCTGCCAGGCGGTGAACCACAGGTCGCCGAGAAACTGCCCGCCCTTGATCAACTGCCCGCCGATGAACTCCTTGCCCTCCACCACTTCGCCCTTGTTCGGCGACAGCTTCCCGTCGCGATCCAGTTGGTAAGTTTTTTCCACGAGCGCGTGCTGTTCGAGGATGAAGGCCATCGAGTCCTCGAACACGCCGCGCCCCGCCGTGCTCACGCCGCCGACAAGTTTCGCCGTGCGCACCTTGGGCGCGAGCTGTTCATACTTCACCTCCGCGCGGCGGATGAAGCCGCCGTCAATCCACGAGTGAATCGTCTTGTTCGTGGCGTAGCGGTTCGGGTTCGGCCCGACCCAGCCGTTGAAATGTTTCGTGGTGTGCAGCGGTTGCGAGGAGTCGCCCGCGAAGTGGCCCATCACGCCCATCTGATAAATGATGTTGTCCTTCGCGTTCGAGATTTCCTCGGGCGTGCCGCCGAACTGCTCGAAGGTC
>JANOAY010000382.1:0-7173 GCA_031411375.1 Pedosphaera sp.
AAAAAATTTCAACTTGGGACCGCCGGCTTCCTTGCCAGCTTGATCTTGTGCATGCCACTACGTGATAACAACTCCGTACTGCGGCGTAATGTATGCGGGCGCTCCCAGGAATTTACGTGCGCTGAACAATTCTCCGCGCCGCGCACATGGTTGCTTAACCAAGCTGGCTGAGGATCAGCGCATGAAATGGAACATCACTAAGGTCGCCGGAAAAACCCCAAGCTCGGTCTCCGCTCTCCACCGTGCTACGTTGCCCGCGATGAATCGCCTGCTCGTCATCGCCGTGTTCCTGTTCGCCTGCGTCGCGCCCGCGGCGCAGCAGAACATTCTGCTCATCATCGCCGATGATTACGGCGCGGACAGCAGCGTGCTTTACAACACCGCGAGCGCCAGCGTCTCGCTGCCGCCCACACCGAACATCAGCGCGCTCGCGACGAATGGCGTGGTCTTCCGCAACGCTTACGCGAACCCCGTCTGCTCGCCGACGCGTGCGTGCCTCATCACGGGGCGCTACGGGTTTCGCACCGGCATCGGCGATGTGATTACCGGGCCGGCCAGTTCGATGCTCACGGCGGCGGAGCTGACGTTGCCGGAAGTGTTCGCGGCAAATCCCTCGTTGAATTATCAGCTCGCGCACTTCGGCAAATGGCACTTGAACAACCAGCCGAACAGCCCGAGCACCATCGGCGGCTGGCCGACCTTTGCCGGTTCGCTCGGCGGCGCGGTGGCGAATTACACCAACTGGACGAAGACCACGAACGGCACCTCCTTCACGACGACGAATTACGCGACGACCGATCTCGTGAACGACGCGGTGGCGTGGATCGCGGCGCGGACGAACCAGCCGTGGTTCGCGTGGGTCGCCTTCAACGCGCCGCACACGCCGTTGCACAAACCGCCCAACGCGCTGGCTCCGCACTACGCCGGACTTTCCGGCACGCAGCCGAACATCAACAACAACCCGCGCCCGTACTACGAGGCGATGGTCGAGGCGATGGACACGGAGCTGGGCCGGCTGCTCGCGTCGGTGAACCGCACGAACACGCACATCATTTTCCTCGGCGACAACGGGACGCCGGGCCAGGTGATTCAAGCGCCGTTCGTGAGCGCGAAGGCGAAGGCCACGATTTACGAAGGCGGCGTGAAAGTCCCGATGGTCGTCGCCGGCCCGTCCGTCGTGAGTCCGGGGCGCACGAACGACACGCTCGTTCACGCGGCGGATGTGTTCGGGACGATCCTCGCGATGGCCGGCATCAGCAACGCCGCGACGCTCACCACGAACACGATTGATGCGCAAAGTTTTCTCCCCGCGCTGACGAGCACCTCGAACCTGACGCGCTACGCCTTCGTGGAAAGATTCGACACGAACACGCCGTCCGACGGCGGGCGCGCGCTGCGGGACGCGCAGTTCAAACTGTTGAGCTCCGATGACGGCAGCGCGGAGTTCTACGATCTGCTCGCGGACCCGGCGGAGAACACGAACCTGCTGTCCGGCACGATGACGGCGACGCAGCAGGCGAACTACTACGCGCTCACGATGCGGCTCGGTCTCTATCAGGACACGCTGGCCGCGCCGACGATCTCCAGTGCCACGCGGAGCGACGGACAGTTCGCCGCCACGGTGCCGCTGGCGACGAACGTAGTCTTCAGCCTGTGGCGCGCGGCCACACTTGATGCGCTGGCGTGGGCGCCGGTGACGAATGTGAACGTCGTGACGAACGGCTCCAGCGTGCGCCTCACGGACACAAACGCGGCGGCGGCGAGCTTCTACCGCGTCGAAGCGCGGGTGCCATAGTGGGGCAGGCGTCCCGCCTGCCTCTTGTCCACTGGCCGTCCCGGCTGGTGGTTCTTCAGCCAGGACGGCCCAAGGACGGAAGGCAGCCGAGACGGCGGCCCCACTACGCCCGCCAACTTTTACATCGGCTTAACAATTCTCCGCGCCCGGCACACATTCACTTAACAGCGCGGGCCGTTGATGCCGCCGTGAGTTTCAACGCAACACCCGACACCGTTATGAAAAGCAAAACGCACTCGCTCGTCCGCGCGGCCCTCGTGCTCGCGCTCGTTTCCACCGCCACCGTCCGCGCCGCCGACGTGCGGGTGGATTCATGGTTCACCGCGAACTCCGGCCAGTACGCGCGCCTCTACCAGAGCACCGCCAACGAAACCGCCGGCACCTCGGTCACGACGTGGAGCCGTGGCCAAGGCACGCAGTCGTTGCCGGCGTACGCCGGCGTGCGCGAGATTTCATCGTCGGCGAACTGGGTCTATGTCCGCACCACCGGGCTGCCGAGCTACACGATGGGACCGTGGTATTTGAACGCGGCCAAGACGATGAACTTCCCCAACTTTCCGGCGAACCAGCATTTGATCTATCGTATCCCACGCACGCCCGCGACGAACGCCACGCACACGCTCACGGGACTCGGCGCGGTCGGCTACTTCGTGAACGGCGTGGCGCTCTTCGACAATCGCGACGCGTTTTACTACACGAACGCGACGGAGCCGATGGGCAGCGGCTATTGGAATCGCGACGCCTACGTGAACGAGGCCGTGACCTTCGACGCCGCGCTCGCGCATCAGGCGGGCGCGAACCATCACTATCACGCCAACCCCATCGCGCTGCGTCACCAGCTTGGCGACCACGTTGATTTCAACCCGGTGAGCAACCGCTACTCCGAGAGCACGAACGCGGTGGCGAAGCATTCGCCCATCGTGGCCTGGGTGCGCGACGGCTTTCCGATCTACGGACCCTACGGCTATGCCAACCCGACGAATCCGGCCAGCGGCGTGCGCCGGATGGTGAGCGGATTCGTGCTGCGCAACGGCCAGAACGGCACGACCAATCTTACGACCGCCGGACGCGGACTGCTGCCCGCGTGGGCGGCACGCGCTTACAATCGCGCGACGACGCTCAACGCCGCCGAGTCCGGCCCCGCCGTCAGCGCCACGTATCCGTTGGGGCGCTACGTCGAGGACAATGATTATCTCGGCGACCTCGGGCGCACGAACGGCGTGGACTTCGATCTGAACGAATACAACGTGCGCTGGTGCGTGACGCCGGAATTTCCCGGCGGCACTTGGGCTTACTTCGTGACCATCACCACGAACGGCAGCCCGGCCTTTCCTTACAATCTGGGCCGCAACTTTTTCGGCACGCCCGGCGGCGGCACCGTCGCGAACATCGCCGAGGCGGTGACGACGAATTTCGTCGGCGGTGCGAGCGCGGAGCTGCGTTTCTCGACACCGACGGTGAGCAACAGCGTGGTGACGCTGACGTGGAGCGCGACGGAAGGCGGCACCTATCGTGTCGAGTCCACGCCGAATTTCACGACGTGGACGACGAACGCGACCGGCACGAACGCGGTGTTCAATCGCGCGACCTACTCCGGACCGGCCAGCGGGACGAACCAGTTCTTCCGCGTGACCCGCACGGCGCTGGCGGCTTACGACACGAATTGAGGCGAGGGCAAATTCTCCCGCCTATGAGCAGTGGCAGATGAACTTGCGAAAGGAAAACTCCGAATGGTTCAAGGCCCGGCGCGCGCCGGGATCGGGTGGGGCGCGTCGCTCCGCGCGCGCCGTTTTCGCGTTCGCGCTGCTGTGGCTCACGCACTGCTGCGGTGCCGCCTCGCTGGAGCTTTCCATCCGCCACACTTTCAACGGCGAACCGCTGCAACTCGACGCAGTGCGCTACCAGAACGCTGCGGGTGAAGCTTTTTCCATCACGCGCGCGAGCTGTCTCCTGAGCGGCTTCGCGCTGGAGCGCGGCGATGGTTCCTGGCTGGAGTTCAGCAATACCGTTGCTTGGATGGATGTGGAGAAAGGTCGCGTGTCTGCGAGCGTGCCCGCTGTTCCTGCCGCCACGTATCGCAGCGTGCGCTTTCACTTCGGCCCCGACGCCACCGCCAACCACGCCGATCCGGCGAAGCTCGCCGCTGATCATCCGCTCAATCCAAACCTGAACGGCCTGCACTGGAACTGGCAGGGCGGCTACATTTTTCTGGCGCTGGAGGGCCGGTGGCAGGAGGGAGTCGAGGGTCGAGGGCCGAAAATCGAAGGCCCGACGCTCCGGCCCTCGGCCCTCGACTCTCGTCTCTCGACTCTCAACGGCTTCTCCTTCCACTTCGCCAACGACACCAACCGCACGCGCATCAATCTGGCCGCGCCGCTCGAGCTCACCCGCGACACGCGGATGGAACTCGACTTTGATCTCGCGCCGCTGCTGAACGCGCCGCGCCCGATCTCCTTCGCGAAGGACGGCTCCTCGACACACTCGCGCGAGGGCGATCCCATCTCGGCGGCATTGCAGGCGAATCTGCCCGGCGCGTTTCGCGTGCGCCGTGTCTCCGCCATTGCCGCCGCACCCGTGAAGGTCGCGGAACTGAAGCCGCTCTACCTGCCGGAGAAATTCACGCCCTACCGCTTCACCATGAGCGCGGTCTTTCCCGTGCCCGATTTGCCGCGCGACAACCCGCTCATCGAAGAACGCGTGACGCTGGGCGAAAAACTTTTCCGTGAGCCGTTGCTTTCGAAGGACAGCACCCTCTCATGCGCCTCGTGTCACGACCGGCGCGTGGCCTTCACCGACCCGCGTCGCTACAGCGTGGGCGTGCGCCAGCAGCTAGGCACGCGCAACGCCATGCCGCTGTTCAATCTCGCGTGGCGCAATTCGTTCTTCTGGGACGGCCGCGCGCCCACGCTCCGCACCCAAGCGCTGCTGCCGATTCAGGATCATACGGAGATGGATGAGTTATTGACGAACGTGGTGGCGAAGCTGCAATCACCGCGTAGGAGACGAGGTAACGAGTCTCAAACTATCCCCGGGAGAAATGATCAGAGACTCCTGACGTCGTCTCCTACAGGAGAAATGGAGTATTCCGCCGCTTTCGCGGCGGCTTTTGGCTCGCCGGAAATCACGCCCGAGAAAATCGGCCTCGCTCTCGAATCGTTCGTGCTCACGCTCACTTCGTTTGAGTCCAAGTTTGACCGCGCCTTCCGGGGCGAGGCGCAACTGAACGACGCCGAGAAGCGCGGCTTCGAGCTGTTCATGACCGAATACGATCCGCGCCGGGAGCAATACGGCGCAGACTGCTTCCATTGCCACGGCGGCGCGCTCTTCCAGAGCCAGACTTTCGCGAACAACGGACTCGATCCCGATCCGTCATCGACGAAACTTTTCGACGTACGTGCAAAAGTTTTGTCAGGCGAATTTGATTCGGGACGCCACCGGGTGACGGGACGGGACGCCGACCGGGGAAAATTCTCCACGCCCTCGCTGCGCAACATCGCGCTCACCGCGCCCTACATGCACGACGGACGTTTCGCCACGCTGGAGCAAGCCGTCGCGCACTACAGCACCGGTGTGCAACGCACCGCGACCCTCGACCCAAACCTGGCCAAGCATCCCGACGGCGGGCTGCATCTGAGCGCAGAAGACCAGCGCGCGCTGGTGGCGTTTCTGAGAACGCTGACGGATGAGAAGTTTTTGAACCGCTGACGAACCGGGGGCACGAGATTGGAAAGTCTCGCCACCTGCCGACTGAAAGTCGGCGTTACGGCGTAGCGCCGACATTCCTGTCGGCAGGTCGGGAGGTTTTCGAACCTCCCGTTCCGATCGGAGCGGCCTGGGTCAGTTCAAACAGGCCTGATGAACCGGGCTGAATTGGAACGTGAGACTCGAAAGTCTCCCGATCTGCCGACGGAAAGCTGGCGATACGGCGGCCAGTCCACGCCCGCCTTGTATTCGCCGCGCGCGTTTCTACATTCACCGCATGGGTCTGGCGGAAAATTTTGCAGCGCTTGAAGAGCGCATCGTCAACGCGTGCGCGCGGGCCGGGCGGGCGCGGGAGTCCGTGCTGCTGCTCGCGGTGAGCAAGGGGATGCCGCCCGAATTCATCAACGAGGCCGCACAGCTCGGCCAGATATTTTTCGGCGAGAGCAAGGTGCAGGAGGCGAAGGCGAAGATCCCGCTCTGCGCCAGCCGCGCCCGCTGGCAGATGATCGGCCATCTGCAATCGAACAAGTGCCGCGATGCCGTGCAGCTCTTCGAGATGATTCAAAGTGTGGACAGCCTGGCGCTGGCGGAGGAGTTGAACAAGTGGGCGGACAAGTTTGGCAAAAGAATTCCCATCCTGCTCGAAGTGAACTCCGGCGAGGCGACAAAATTTGGTTTCCAGCACGACGCGCTGCTGGAGCAACTGGACGCGGTGAACGCGCTGCCGCGTCTCGAAATTCACGGGCTGATGACCATCGCGCCGTGGACGCCCGAGCCGGAGAAGGTACGGCCCGTGTTCCGCGCCATGCGGGAGTTGAAGGAGTCTTGCGGGCAGCGGCTGGGCGCGCCGCTCGCGCACTTGAGCATGGGCATGAGCGGGGATTTCGAGATCGCCATCGAGGAGGGCGCGACCATCGTGCGCGTCGGCACGGCGCTCTTCGGCACGAGGCCGAAGCTGCAAAAGCCAGTGGTCTTCGACGACGGGCCGTGAGCCAACTTGGAGCGCGGGCTTTCCAGCCCGCAGCAAGCCTCAAAATCCCGGCCGTTCAGTCTGCGCCCACGCCGCCCGTTGTCGCACGTCGCTGCGGACTGGAAAGTCCGCGCGCCCCGCACTTTCAACTTTCAACTTGCCCCGCCGCGTCCCAAGCTGCGCCCGTGACGGCGGAGACATTCAGACCGGAAATTCGCGAGGCCATCAAAGCCTTCGAGAAGTTCGTCGTCTGTCTCGACAAGGTGCCGGACGACTGCGCGCGCTCGCTGGAGTCGCTGATGGAGAAGGCCATCAAGGCTTACGAGAATCGCGGCCCGAACCTGCGCCACGGCATCGCGCTCGACAAGCACGTCACCATCATCCTCAGCCAGACCGAGCACGACCGCCCGCTCTGTGGCATCTACTTCAACCTGCACTCGCCGTATCAGAAGAAGGCGGTGCCGCGCGTGGCGAAGACGGAGAAGTGACCGCCGCCGGGCAGTGAGGGGAAAAGTTTCATTTTTCGGCGCGGCGGAAATTCCAAACCTCAAATTCAAAACTCCAAACAAATTCCAAACCACAAGCTCCAAGGGTCTGCCCAACTCGGCACATTTTGCCCAGTGAGCCTAAACGCTGGTGGCAAGAGTTGATGCGGTCGTTGGAACTTGGACTTTGGAATTTGTTTGGAGTTTTGAATTTGAGTTTT
>JANOAY010000383.1:0-4156 GCA_031411375.1 Pedosphaera sp.
CTGGAAAGCCGGCGCTCCGGCGTAACGCCGGCTTTCCAGCCGGCAGGTGGGGACACATTCCTGGGTCGTGTCCTTCAGACGCCTTCATTGACAACCCCGCCGCGAGTTGGTCTAAACACGCCGCCCATGACATCCATTCACAAACCGGCGTCTTTGTTTTCATTGACAGCTTTTATCACCCTGTTCACGGGGCTTGCGCACGCGGCGGAGATCAGGCCGGTGAGCATGGAAGAGCGTCTCGCGAAGCTGGAAGCGGCGCAGTCCGGGATCAACTCAGGCGACAACGCCTGGCTGCTGGTGAGCGCCGCGCTGGTGCTGATGATGTGCGCGCCGGGCCTGATTCTTTTCTACGGCGGCCTGGTGCGGAAGAAGAACGTGCTGGCCACGATGATGCACACGCTCTTCCTCATGGCGCTGATTTCTGTGGTCTGGATGGTCTTCGGCTACAGCGTGGCGTTTGGCGAGGGCAACGCCTTCTTCGGGAACCCGCTGCAATACTTCATGCTCAAAGGGGTGGGCGCAGAACCGAACGCGACCTACGCCGCCACGGTGCCGCAGCAGTCGTTCATGCTGTTTCAAATGATGTTCGCCATCATCACGCCGGCACTGATCTCGGGCGCGTTTGCGGAGCGGATGAAGTTCCGCGCGTTCGTGCTCTTCTCGCTGCTCTGGGTGACGGTGGTGTATCTGCCGCTCGCGCACATGCTCTGGGGCAACGGCGGACTGTTCAACTGGGCGCTGGGCGGAAAAATCCCCGTGCTCGATTTCGCGGGGGGTACGGTGGTGCATATCAGTTCCGGCGTCGCGGCGCTGGTCTGCGCGGTGGTGCTGGGCAAACGGCAAGGTTTTCCGCGCGAGGCGATTTTCCCGCACAACGTCGTGTTCTGCCTCATCGGCACCGGGTTGCTCTGGGTCGGCTGGTTTGGGTTCAACGCGGGCAGTGCGGTGGCGGCAGGCGGTCTGGCATCGAGCGCATTTGCGGCCACGCACTTTTCAGCGGTGGGCGGCGCGCTCAGTTGGGGCGTGACGGAATGGATGCTGCGCGGCAAACCCAGCGTGCTCGGCGTGGCGTCCGGCATGGTGGCGGGACTGGCGACGATCACGCCCGCGTCGGGTTTCGTCACGGCGCCCGCCGCGCTCGTCATCGGACTGGCGGGCGGACTCGTCTGCTTCCTCGCCGTCGCGAAACTCAAGGCCAAGTTGCGCTATGATGACTCGCTCGACGTCTTCGGCGTCCACGGCGTGGGCAGCACGGTGGGCATGTTGCTCTGCGGCGTGTTCGCGAGCGCGGCGGTGAATCCTGCCATCGCCACGACCTTTCAAGCGAACGGCCAGGTCGTGTCGCTCGCGGGCGGCGCAGGACAATTTTTCAACCAGTTGAAAGGCGTGCTGTTCACGGCGGCTTTCTCCGCCCTTGCGACTTACCTCATTTTGAAAATCGTCCAGGCGACCGGTGACTTGCGCGTGAACCAGGAGCAGGAGGACATCGGTCTCGACCTTGCTGAGCACGACGAAAAAGCTTACAACGACTGAACGAACGCCCACACTTGAGCCATGAAAAAAATCGAAGCCATCATCAAGCCCTTCAAGCTCCACGAGGTGAAAGACGCCCTCAACGAAATCGGCGTGGTCGGCATGACCGT
Organism: Pedosphaera sp.; assembly: GCA_031411375.1. Taxonomy (GTDB): domain Bacteria; phylum Verrucomicrobiota; class Verrucomicrobiia; order Limisphaerales; family SIBH01; genus JANNGC01. Next base: position 1,644 of record JANOAY010000383.1, read on the forward strand.
CACCGAAGTCAAAGGCTTCGGACGGCAGAAGGGCCACACGGAGATTTATCGCGGCAGCGAATACACCGTGGATTTTCTGCCCAAGGTGAAACTGGAAATGGTGCTGCCGGATGGGCAGATCGACGCAGCGGTGAAGGCGATCATCGCGGGCGCGAAAACCGGGAAAATTGGGGACGGGAAAATTTTCATCACGGCGGTGGAAGACGCGGTGCGCATCCGCACGGAAGAGCGGGCGGATCAGGCGCTGTAGCTGCGGACGGGAGGAGCGTAGCGCCGACATTCTTGTCGGCAGGTTGCGAGGCTTTCCGGCCTCGTCTTTCTCTTCTGTCAAAAGGCCCTCACAGGAAGCACGTCACGTCTCGTGGGGCGTTCCGTCAACACGAGACTGGAAAGTCTCGTAACCTGCCGGCTGGAAAGCCGGCGTTACATCACGCCTTTCTAACCCGCCCGCCCGAGAATCTGTTCCACCGCCCACGCGGCGTGTTCTCTGATCAGAGGCTCACCATCGTTCATCGCTTTCTCCAAGGAGGGCAGGGCGCGGGCATCGCCTGTGTTGCCGAGCGCCACGCAGACGTTGCGGAGCAGGCCGCGACGTTTGGTGCGGAGCATCGGCGTGCCGGCGAACTTCTGTTTGAACGACGCGTCATCCAGCGCCAGCAAGTCCACGAGTGAAGTCGCGCTCAGGTCGTCGCGCGCGTGGGGCTTCATCATCGAGGCTTCGCGCGCGAAACGGTTCCACGGGCAGGCCGCGAGGCAGTCGTCGCAGCCGTAGATGCGGTTCCCAATCAGCGGGCGCAGTTCGACGGGGATTGCGCCCTTCAGCTCGATGGTCAGGTAGGAAATGCAGCGGCGCGCATCCACGTTGAACGGCGCGGTGATGGCCTGCGTGGGGCAGGCGTCGAGGCAGCGCGTGCATTTTCCGCAATGATTTTTCTCCGGCGCGTCTGGGTCCAGTTCCAGCGTCGTGATGATCTCGGAGAGGAAAATCCAGTTGCCCAGCGAGCGGCTGATCAAGTTCGTATGCTTGCCCACGAAGCCGAGTCCTGCGCGCTGCGCGAGATCGCGTTCCAGCAACGGCCCGGTGTCCACATACCAGAGCGAGCGCGTGTCCGCGCCGCCCAGTTCGTTGACGAAGGCGGTGAGAGATTTCAGCCGTTCGGCCATGACCTCGTGATAGTCCGCGAATTGCGCGTAGCGCGCGATGACGCCGGGCGTTTCCTGACCTTGGACCTGGGACCTTGGACTTTGGACATACGAGACCGCCAACGTGATCACGCTCTTGGCTTGCGCGAGAATTTTTTCCGGATCGACGCGCTTGGCCGCGTTGCGCTCCAGCCAAGCCATTTCGCCGTGCTGTCGCTCGGCGAGCCAGCGTTGAAAGGCTGCGGCGTGATCCGGCGGGGCCGCCGTGGTGCAGCGGCAATCATCAAAGCCCAGTTCGCGGGCGCGCTGGCGGATCAGTTCCTTCAAGGCGTGGGGCGCGGAGGAGGCGAGGGCCGGGCGGTGCGCGCCATGCCGAACTGATGCACCACCTGATGCGCGACTTCGTGGAGCGAACGGATGCCGGTGTTCAGCAGCACGTCGGCCTGTTTGTAAGCGGGTGTGCGCTCCGCGAGCAGCGTGGTGATTTTTTCCAACGCGTCCGGGCCTTGCAGCAGCGGCCGGTGGCTCTGCTTTTTCACACGCTCGTAAATGCCCGCCGGCGAGGCCCACAGGCAGACGACGAGCGCGTGCTGCTTGAGGCTCGCCATGTTCTCAGGATTCACCACGAGTCCGCCGCCGGTGGAGATGACGGTGTGTTCTCGCGTGGCGACCTCCGCCACGATCTTGCGTTCCATTTCGCGAAACGCCGCCTCGCCTTCGTCTTCAAAAATTTTCGTGATGGGTTTTCCCGCGCGGGCTTCGATGACGTGGTCGGTGTCGAGAAACGCGAAGCGCAATCGCTCGGCCACGAGGCGTCCGACGGAGGATTTGCCGGTGCCCATGAATCCGCAGAGAACGATATTGCGGTAAGAACGTGGCACGGTCATGGGCGCGAGGATGTTCCTGCCGTGGAAGTGATGCACGCGAAATTTTGCACGGAGCGCGGACCGCTGAGTCCGCGTGTTTTTGTTTATTCGGGGCGTATGGGTGAGAGCGGCGCTTGTTTTTAGCGTCAACACGCCAAGGTGCAAAGACGCGGAGAGGGAATGGGGAAACTGCTATTTCTTTGCGCCTCCGCGTCTTTGCGTCTTGGCGTTAAAATGTTTTCGCCCGAACCAACACGAACTCGCGGACTCGACGGTCCGCGCTCCGTCAGCTCAGTTTTCGCAGCCGAGTGATGCGGCCTGTGTCCACCCACTCCGCCACGAAGATGTTCCCTGCCGCATCGAAGCACGCGTCGTGCGGGTGAAGGAATCTCCCGCTCACCCAGCCTTCGCCGTTCTTGTTGCGACGCAGCTTGTTGCCGTCTTTCGTCACTTGCGCGCGCCACTCGGGGTCTTCGCCGAGGTGGGTGATCACTTTGTCGTTCT
>JANOAY010000384.1:0-1582 GCA_031411375.1 Pedosphaera sp.
GACCGGCGGCGCGCTTGTGCTGGCCTGCGCAGCGTCCGTCTATGCCCAGGACAAACCGTTCACGCAGCCCGGCCTCGCCGCGCCCGTGCCGCCGCCCGCGCCCAAGCCGCCCGTGATGGCGGCTGACGCCAAGCCCGTCACGCCGCCGTCCGCGCCGGAGCCGAACGCTGTGGAAAAATTCTTCAACGGCAAAATCCCGGAGGCGTTCACGAAAGGAAAGTTCAGCCTCAACTCGCGCCTGCGCTACGAGTACGTGGAGCAGAGCAACTTCAAGGAGGAGTCGAATGCGCTGACCGTGCGGACGCGCTTTGGTTTCACGACCGCGCCGCTCTACGGTTTCCAAGGGATGATCGAGGGCGAGAACGTCACGCCGCTTTTGCGCGAGCATAATTACAACGCCGCTGGCTCGAACAAGCAGACCGACCGGCCCGTCATCGCGGACCCGGAGACGACGGAGTTGAACCAGGCGTGGCTCGGCTACAGTTACACCAACTGGATCAGCCTCAAGGGCGGACGCCAGCGCATCGCGCTCGACAACCATCGTTTCGTCGGCGACGTGGGCTGGCGGCAGAACATGCAGACCTACGACTCGGCGTCGTTTGAAAGCAAGCCGCTCAACGGCCTCTCGCTCTTCTACGCCTACGTGTGGGACGTGAACCGCGTGTTCGGCGACGTGGACGGCCTGGCCGCGACGAGTCCGAACAAGGATTTCCGCTCCGACTCGCATTTCATCAACGTGTCGTATCAGCCGTTCAAGTATGGCCGCTTCGTGGGCTACAGCTACTTGCTCGACTTGGAAAACCGCGCAGGCTTTGCCAATTCCTGTGCGACCTACGGCGCATATTTCGCCGGTTCCGCGCCGATCACGGAAAAGATTTCGCTCGGCTACCGCGCGGAATACGCCCACCAGACGGACTACAAGGAAAGCCCGCAGGATTACGCAGTGGATTATTACAACGTGGAGTTGAGCGCGACGATGAAACCTGTGTCCATTGGCGCGGGTTACGAAGTGCTCGGCTCGGATGAGAACGAGGCGGGCACGGGCAATGTCGGCTTCCGCACGCCGCTCGCCACGCTCCACGCCTTCAACGGCTGGGCGGATGTGTTCCTCGCCACGCCGGCGAACGGACTGCGCGATGCCTACGCCTTCGGCCAAGTGACGCTGCCGTGGGAAGTCCCGGTGCGCCTCGTCTATCACAAGTACGATTCCGACAAGGAGAGCGTGGATCTCGGGCAGGAGATCAATGTCCAGGCGTCGAAGAAGTTCGGCAAGAACTGGACCGTGCTGACGAAGTATTCCTACTACGACGGCAAGGAAGCGCCCGCGCGCTACGACGTGCATAAGTTCTGGGCACAGGTGGAGTTTAACTTCTGATTCGGTTTGTTGACCTCGCGATGCGGCGCCCGGGTGGGCGCCGCTTTTTTTCCATTTGGGCCAAAAATTTTTCGCAGGGAAAAAAGTTTTCCGGTAACAAATAAAAGGCTTGGCCCAGTTCTCTTATTGCTATATACTTTTGCTTTTTATCTCTTTTGCCATCTATTTTATACAATACAAAACGGCTGGTATCTTTAAATGAAAATG
>JANOAY010000385.1:0-5556 GCA_031411375.1 Pedosphaera sp.
GATTTCCCCATTCCGTGTTTTCTGTGTCTTCCGTGGTTCTATCTTCAAACACGCGGACTCGGCGGTCCGCGCTCCGATCTACAAAAACAAAAGAGCGGCCGGATTTCTCCAGCCGCTCTTCGCGTAAAACTTTCCTGCAACCGGTTATTGAACCGTCTTGCCTTCCTTGCGCTCGATGCGCTCGTCGGAGTACTTGACGCCCTTGCCCTTGTAAGGCTCCGGGGGATAGAACGCGCGAATCTCCGCCGCGACCTGACCCACGACCTGCTTGTCCGGGCCTTCAATCGTGACCTTGGTGTTTTCTTCCACCGTCACTTTGATCTGCTCGGGGATGTCGTAGTTGACCGGGTGCGAATAGCCAAGGCTCAAGTTAACCACCTTGCCCACGACTGCGGCCTTGAAGCCGACGCCGTTGATTTCGAGCTTCTTCATGTAGCCATCGCTCACGCCCTTGACCATGTTGTTCAAGAGCGAACGGCTCAGGCCGTGCAGCGCCTTCGCTTCGGCATCATCGCCATCGCGATTCACCGTGATGTTCGTGCCTTCGATTTTGAACGAAGTGCGGCGGGGAATCTGCATGTCGAGCTTGCCCTTCGGGCCTTCGACAAAAACTTTCGAGCCTTTGACGTCCACCTTGACCTTGGCGGGAATCGTGATCGGCTGCTTTCCAATACGTGACATAAATTTGGGAGTAAGAGGGTTACCAGACGTGGCAGAGGACTTCGCCGCCCGCATTTTTCTTGCGCGCTTCCTGACCGCTCATCACGCCCTGCGACGTGGAGATGATGGAAATGCCGAGACCGGCGAGCACACGGGGAATCTCCGTCGCGCCGACGTAGTTGCGCAGACCGGGCGTGCTGATGCGCTTGAGGCCTTCGATCACGGGCTTGCGACCATTGTACTTCAGCTTGAGCTTCAGCACCTTGATCGGCTTGCCTTCGACGCTGAGGTCGTTGATGTAGCCTTCTTTCTTCAAGATGGCGGCAATGCTTTCCTTGATCTTGGAATACGGGATGTCACACGTCGGCAAGAGCGCCAGATGCGCGTTGCGAATCCGCGTGAGCATGTCTGCGATGGGATCTGTCATTTGTTTCTCCTGTCCCGCCGTCTCGCTCTACAGAGATTGCGACGTGCGCGGGAACTTTTGTTTTACTCTGGGACGTGCAACCGCACGTCCCCAAATTTTTACCAGCTTGATTTGGTCACGCCGGGAATCAGCCCGTTCAGCGCGCCTTCACGGAACGTCATACGGGACGCCGCGAACTTGCGGAGGTAGCCGTGACGGCGACCGCTCATCGAGCAACGGTTCACCACGCGGGTGGGGCTGGCGTTCTTCGGCAGCTTCGTCAGGCCGACGTAGTCGCCCTTCGCCTTGAGTTCAGCGCGAATGGCGGCGTATTTCTTCACCGTCTCCTGCTTTTTCTTATTCCGTTCCAACCAGGCTTTCTTGGCCATAAATAATATTCCTTCTAAAAAATTTTCTTACTTCTCCGCGAACGGCATGCCCATCGCCTTGAGCAACTCAAACGCTTCCGCGTTCGTCTGCGACGAGGTCACGATGGTGATGTCCATGCCCTGCTGGCGCTTGATCTTTTCCAATTCGATTTCCGGGAACACCGTTTGATCCGGCAGACCGAGGGAGTAATTGCCGCGTCCGTCGAAGGAGCGGGGTGAGATGCCGCGGAAGTCGCGAATGCGGGGCAGCGCGGCGGCGACCAGACGGTCGAGAAATTCATACATCGCATGGCGGCGCAGCGTGACGCGGCAGCCGATGGCCTGGTTTTCGCGCAGCTTGAAATTCGCGATGCTCTTGCGCGACATGCAGGTGGCGGGCTTGCGACCGGTGATGAGCTGCAAATCTTTGGCGGCATCTTCCAGCGCGCCCTTTTCGCTCGAGGCGCTGACGCCCATGTTCACGACGATCTTTTCCAAGCGGGGGATTTGATGATCGTTCGTGTAGCCGCGCTTCGCTTTGAGCGCGGGCTTCACTTCGTTTTCGTACTTTTCTTGTAATCTCGTTTTCATTGTTTTTGCTCTCGGATTTTGCCGGAAGCCTGTGATTTCAAAGGACCAACCGTCCGTTCCAGAGAAACGGAGCGCGGAACGTAGCCAAGGGGTAAATGCCGTGCAACAGGTTTTTCCGGTTCTTTGGGATGCTGAACGCATTTAGGAAGCTCCCTCGACACGAGACAGGAATGTCTCTCAACCTGCCGGCTCGAAAGCTGGCGCTTCGTAGCGCCGACATTCCTGTCGGCAGGTGACGAGGCTTTCTGGCCTCGTCGTCCAAGCCCTTCAAACGAAGAAAGGATTATGCGCCTTCTCCTCCGCCACCGTCGTGAGCGGGCCGTGACCGGGACAAAGCAGCGTCTCGGCGGGCAGGGAGAAAATTTGGGAACTCACCCGCTCCTTCAATTGATCCCACGAGATGTTCCCGGTCGCCAGCGAGCCGGAGAAAATGGTGTCGCCGATGATGCCGACGTGCGGCGCGTCCTCGGGGAAATTCCCGATCAGGTAAATGACGTGGTCATCCGCGTGCCCGCAGGTCTCGCGGTTGGTGATGCGCAGGCCGCCGAGGTGAATGCAGTCGTCGCGCCGGTTCTTGTGCTGGGGCGGCGCGCTCTTCGCGTCCATGTGCATCAGCGCTTTCGGGTAACGCGCACGAATCGGCTCCAGCGCCGCGATGTGGTCGGCGTGCGTGTGCGTGATGAAGAGATGCTTCAGTTGCAGCTTCTCCTCGTCGAGAATTTTGAAGATCGGCTCCGCGCTGAAGCCTGTGTCAAAGAGCGCGGCCTCGCGCGTGATCTCATCCCACACTAGGTAGCAGTTCACCGTCATGCCGTCGCCCTCGGTCGTGATCATGCGGAACTCACGCCACACGCTCGTGTCCTGCGGCGCGGGCGTCCAGCCCTTCGCGATGCCTTCAAGCTTGGGCGCGCTGAGGTGCAAGGCTTTGGCCAGCGCGGCGTAATTCGTCTTCGCGTTCGGCACGCCGGTCTGCACGATGGCGTTGAACTCCTCAACGGAAAGGCCGGCCGCCTGCGCCGCGCTCTCGTGGGAAACATTGCCGGCCTTGGCTCCCTTGCGGATCACGTCGCCCAAATTGTCTTCAAGATTCATCGCGCGAAGTTAGGGACACCCCGCGCGACGTGGGAAGAAATTTTCCTGAACACAACGGAGCGCGGGTTTTCAACCCGCAGCAACGTGAAATGGACAAGGGCGTCCGCAAGTTCTCACGCCTTCACCTTGCGAACATTGCTGCGGGCTGGAAAGCCCGCGCTCCGCCGCTACAACAACCCCCGCTCGTCCAACTCCTCCTCGTTCAACCCCAGGTAATGCCCCAGCTCGTGGATGTATGTGATGTGAACCTCCTCCAAGAACTCCTCCTCATCGCCCTCCACCATTTCGAAAATGTTTTCGAGATAGAGAAGAATCTGCGCGGGCAGCGGCACCTCGTCCTCAAACGCGAACTCGCCACCGACAAACAACCCCAGCGTGTCCGACGCCACGCCGTCCTCGATCAACTCCGGCCCCGGCACGCGCTCGCAGCTCACCGGCAGCGCCGCCGCGCGCGGGCGCAAATCCTCGGGGAGTTCGGCGATGGTCGCGGCGACTTCTTCGCGCGCGAGATCGAGCAGGCGCGGCCAGTTCATTCCACCGCGCCGGGGCGGGACTTGGCGAAGCGTTTCAGCACGGCGGGATTCTCCTCCAGGAACTTCGCGAGGTCCGCCAGCACCGCCACCGTGGCGGGACTCAGATGATGCTCAATGCCCTCGATGTCCTGCTGCTGCGTCTCCGCGCTCAGGCCGAGCAACGAGAAAAAGCGCGACAATGTCTCGTGCCGGTTCTGGATGCGCTTGGCGACCTCCCTCCCCTGCTCCGTCAGCGTCAGGCCGCGATACTTTTCGTATTTCAGCAGGCCGAGCTTATCCAGCTTCTGCACCATGCTGGTCACGGACGCCTGCTTGACCTTGAGCGAGGAGGCGATGTCCACCACGCGGGCGTAGCCCTTGTCCTGGATCAATTCGTGGATTCGCTCCAGATAATCCTCGGCGCTCTGGCTGGGTCGCGGTTCAGGCACGCGCGGAATTAACCAGCAAGCTCCCGCGCGAGGCAAGCGCGGGCATTTCGCGATTCAAGTGACGGATGCGCCTGCATTCCACCTGCGGCCGTTTTTTGCTTTGACACTCCCTGCCCTCGCGAGTGCTATTCGCGGCACAGCAAAAACTATGAACGCAAAATACTTTTCCGTGCTCGCCCTTGCGGCGGCGGCTTTCATCGGCAGCGCGCGCGCCGAGGCCATTCCTGACGCCTACAAACAAAACGGCTTCGCCATCGGCGCGCAGGCTTACACCTTCAATCGTTTCTCCGCTTTTGAAGCCATTGAAAAATGCGCACAGGCCGGCGGCAAGGTCATCGAATTCTTCCCCGGCCAGAAGCTCACCAAGGACGGCCAGGGCGGCGCGCTCCATCACAACAACGCGGGCGACGACGTCATCGCGAAGATTCAGACCAAGCTCAAGGAGCACGGCATCAAGGCTGTGAACTACGGCGTCGTGGGCGGCAAGGACGCAGACGAGTGGCGCAAGATTTTTGAGTTCGCCAAGAAGCTCGGCCTTTACGCCATCACCACCGAGGACGCCACCAAGCTCGACATCATTGAACCGCTCGTGAAGGAGTTCGACATCAAGATTGCCATTCACGATCACCCGCGCCGGCCGAATGACGCCAACTACAAGGTCTGGGACCCGCACTACATCGTGGCCGTGACCAAGGATCGCGACAAACGCATCGGCGCGTGCGCCGACACCGGCCACTGGCAGAGCAGCGGCATCAATCCCGTCTATGCGCTGCGCGTCCTCAAGGGCCGCCTGATCAGCAGCCACATGAAGGAGAAGACCGACTACGGCGACCGCGGCACCGACGGCACGAGCACCACGCAGATTCCCTTCGGCGAAGGCGTCGGCGAAATCGGCCGCTGCCTGGATGAATTCAAGAAGCAGGGCTTCGAGGGCAACATCTCCGTCGAATACGAAACCAAGTGGGAGAACAACGTGGGCGATGTGACCAAGTGCATCGACTTCGTGAAGAACCACAAGGGCGCCGCGAAGAAATAATTTCGAGTCCGCTCCACACGAAAGGCCGCCCGCGAAGGGCGGCCTTTTTTGTGGCGGCGGGCATCCCTGCCCGCTAGTGAGCCGTGGCTTCCAGCCCGGCGGGAAAAGCGAGCCTACGAGACGCGCATAAAAGTTTCAAACGGCCTTCCCTTCTCACATCGGATCCGGGCGGCTGGAAGCCGACCCTCACTGGCAGGCAAGGATGCCTGCCGCCACTCGCACCGACTAACCGCTTTACCACCCGTGCCGCCGGTTGCTAGCGTCCGGCCCGTCCCAAAACAAACGCACAAGCTATGAGTGTATTCTCGGCTGAATTGATCGGAACCATGCTGCTCGTTCTCCTCGGTGACGGTGTGGTCGCGAATGTCCTCTTGAAAAAATCCCATGGCCACGGCGGCGGCTGGATCGTCATCACCGCCGGATGGGGTTTTGCGGTCATGGT
>JANOAY010000386.1:0-1927 GCA_031411375.1 Pedosphaera sp.
TCCCGCTTCGCGATTCAGAACGGCAGCGGCGAGCAGCAGCTCAGCGGCCCCGCGCTGCCGACGAACGTGTGGACGCATGACGCCGTCACCATCAGCGGCAGCACCGGAAAACTTTTTGTGAACGGTGCGCCGGTGGGAACGAACGCGGCGATGACGATCAACCCCGTGGATGTCGGCACGAAATATAATTTCCTCGGCAAGAGCCGTTTCGCCACCGACCCGATGTTCAGCGGACGCCTCGATGATTTTCGCTTCTTCAGCTCCGCGCTGACCGATTCGCAAGTCGCGGCCATCTACAGCACGCCGCCGCCGCAGTTTCGCACCTCGCCGCTCTACAAGCCGGATGCGCCGGTCGGACAGCCTTACAACGGCACGCTCGCCGGTGACGCCACGGGGCTTGGCGCGCTGACTTATGAGAAGGTGGACGGCCCCGCGTGGCTGACCGTCGCCGCGAACGGCGCGCTCACCGGCACGCCCGGCGCGACGAATGGCGGCGTGATCAATTTCCTCGTGCGCGTCAACGATACGAACGGCTCGATGCACACCGCCACGCTGCTCATCGCCGTGCCGACCGTGACCATCGCCGTGACTGGTGGCGCGGACGATGCCGAACAATCCGCTGCCGGAGCCGTAACGCTCGCCAGCACCGACCTCGAACTCGTCAACGATGACGCCACCGGTTCGGGCAACCAGCTCATCGGCCTGCGCTTCAACGGTCTGCTGATTCCGCAGGGCGCGATCATTACCAACGCCACGATTCAGTTCACCGCCGACGAAGCGCAGAGCGAACCCACCGCGCTCAACATCGCCATTGAAGCCGCCGACCACGCCGCGCCGTTTGCTGAAGTCGCGAGCAATCTCGGCGCGCGGGCGCTCGCGCCGCTGACCGTGCCGTGGTCGCCCGCCGCATGGACCGCCGGCCAGTCCAACGCCACGCAACTCACGCCGAACCTCGCCGGACTCGTGCAGGAAATCATCTCGCGCCCCGGCTGGACGGCGGGCAACGCGCTCGCCTTCCTCATCACCGGCACCGGCCATCGCACGGCGGATTCCGCCGACAAGGCCGGCGGCTTCCCCGCGCGCCTCACCATTGGCTACACCACGCCCACGCCGTTGCTCACCCTGACCGCGACCGTGAGCAGCAGCGCCAATGACGCCGAGCAGTCCTCCGCCGGAGCCGTGGCGCTCAACAGCACCGACCTCGAACTCGTCAACGACGGTGCGCTCGGCGATCAGGTGGTGGGCTTGCGTTTTGAAAATCTCGCGCTGCCCCAGGGCGCGGTGATCGAAAGCGCCAGCCTTCAGTTCGCCGCCGATGAAGCGCAGAGCGAAGCCACTTCGCTCAACATCCGCGCGCAGGCCGCCGACAGCGCCGCCCTCTTCACCACCAACGCGAACAACCTTTCCACGCGTGCTTTCACTGCGGCCTCCGTCCCGTGGTCGCCCGCCGCGTGGAACACCATTGATGAGCGCGGCCCTCTCCAGCGCACGCCCGATGTTTCCGAACTCGTCCGCGAAGTTATCACGCGCCCCGGCTGGACGAACGGCGGCGCGCTCGCCTTCCTCATCACCGGCACCGGCCACCGCACCGCCGACGCGGCGGATGACATCGGCGGTTCCCCCGCCACGCTCACGGTGAGTTACCGCGCCGAACTTCCGCTCGGCAGTTACGCCCGCTGGGCCGCGAGCCGCACCAACGTCACCACGCTCACCGCCGATCTCGACGGCGACGGCTACGCCAACCTCTTCGAGTATGCCCTTGGCCTCGACCCTGCCGCGCCCAACTCCGGCGCGCTCCCGCTCGTGGTGGACACGACCACGCTTCAACTCACCTACGTCCGCCCCGCCGCTGTCACCGACGTGAGCTATCAAGTCGAATGGGCCGCCACCCTCGGCGCGACCTGGAGCACCACCGGCGTCACCCAGC
>JANOAY010000387.1:0-1809 GCA_031411375.1 Pedosphaera sp.
CTGGAAAGCCCGCGCGCCAATAAAAAACTCCCGCGCAGCTCGCGCCGCGCGGGAGAACCCTGCACCTCAAATCAGTTCACGGATGATACGGCGGCGCGATGTGCGATGGATACGGCCCTTGATACACCGCGAACGGTGGCGGCGCATGATGATGGCGCGGCGCACGCACCCGGACAGGCTGCGCACAAACTGGCGGAGCCGCATACACGACGGGCGCAGGCGCATAATACACCGGCGGCGCATAGACCACGGTCGGCGCACAGTAGGCGCGCACCGGAAAGCCCACGCCCACCGCCACCGGCCCGGCCTGCACCTGCACGCCCCGTCCGACGGACACCGACAGACCGGGCAGGCCAATCGAAACAAACCCGCCCGCGTGAGCCGGAGCGGCGAGAGCCAGCACACCGGCGAAGATTCCAACAACAAGAGACTTTTTCATAATTTGCCTTTCGTCGCAGGATTCGACAGCGGCCATTGTGATTTATTCGAGCAGCACGTATCTGTTCCGAAGATTTACCATGAATAGCGAACCTGCTGACTCGTCTGCGCCGCGCCGCCGCCGCCGCATCCCGCGCTCGTTTAAGGAACTCACGCCGAGCAATCACTTCAACCCGCGCACCTTTTTCTACGAGATGATCTGGAAGGCGTGGCTCACGAAGCGGCAGGGCGAGTGCAAGCGCCCGGTGTTTCCAAAATTGAAGGACGGAGCGGTGGCCATCACCTGGATCGGCCACGCCTCGTTCCTGATCCAGTTCAACGATCTGAACGTGCTCGTTGATCCGAACTTCGCGAACTGGATCTTCTTCCTGAAACGCATCAAGCGCGCCGGCTGCCGCATCGAGGACTTGCCGCCCATTGATCTCGTGCTGCTCACGCACGCGCACTTCGACCATTTTCACAAGCCGACCTTGCGCCGCCTGCCCTCGCCGAAGATCGGCGTGATGCCGTGGGGCGTGGGCGACCTCGCGCGCGACCTCGGCTTCGGGCGCATCGTGGAGTTGCAGAAGTGGGAGAGCTTCTCGCACGCGGACTGGAAGGTGACGCTGACGCCCTGCAAGCACTGGGGCGCGCGAACGATTCGTGACGAGCATCGCGGCTACGGCGGCTTCGTGCTCGAACATCAGGGGCGGAAAATTTATCACGCGGGCGACAGCGCGTACTTCGAAGGGTTCAAGGACATCGGCAAACTGTTGCAGCCGGAGATCGCGCTGCTGCCCATCGGCGCCTACTACCCCGACTCGTTTCGCAACGTCCACATGGGGCCGGACGACGCGCTAAAAGTGTTCAAGGACCTGGGCGCGCAATGGCTCGTGCCGATGCACTTCGGGACGTTCAAGCTGTCATTTGAGGACATCACCGAACCGCCGCGCTGGCTGCGCGAACTGGCGCACGAAAACAAAATGACGCAGCACATCCGCATCTTGGAAGAGGGCGTGCCGGAAGTTTTTTAGGCCGGTTGCCAAAAGTGTTTTTGGATGCGGGCTGTCTGATGGTGGGCGCGTTCTCCCTCACCCCGGCCCTCTCCCGCTCGGAGAGGGGGAAAGTCAGTCACCGTTGGATGACGAAGAACGCGGTCGGATAGTTGAAGACTGAATGCCGTTCCCCCTCTCCGCTGGGGAGAGGGGAAAGCGCTCTCGTCGTCAAGCGTGTCCGAGTTTTTTCCCCGCTACGCTCAACACGCAGACTCGGCGGTCCGCGCTCCGCCCGTTACGCCGCGCGCACTTCCGCCACCAGACGGGCCGCATCCGGAAAGCACTATGGGCAGCCGGCCTAAAAAACTTCCGGCACGCCCTCATCCAGAATGCGGAT
>JANOAY010000388.1:0-5128 GCA_031411375.1 Pedosphaera sp.
CGTGGCGGACTGGAGCTGATAGTTCACTCCGAGCTGCGACGTGAACGAGACGATGAGATTCGTGCCGCTCGTGGATTGTAGCAGCAACGGCTGGTTCGGCGTCGGCGGCGCGACGGTGACGGTGCTCGACGACGGCGTGCCCGCGCCCACGGCGGAAAGCACGGAGTATTCGCCGAGCGCAGTCCAGTCGCTCGCCCAGTTCACCGCGCCGAACGCGCCGATGTAACTGGCCGAGGTCAAGTTGCCCGGCGTGGAACGAGCGTTGCCCGCGACCAGCGCGGCGCTGCCGCTCTTAGGACGCGGATCCAGTCGCACGCCGATGTTCGTGCGCGAGATGCCGGTGAGCAGCGGGTCGGCGATGAGGTTGGTCTTGGTGGCGTCGGTCCAGTAGTTGGTGGCGGCGGTGAAGCGGGCGAGGTTGGTGATGCTGTTGTCCACCACGCCGGAGCCGGAGCCGCGCACGAAGCCCCACCACAGATTGTTCTGGAACTGCGCGTAGCCGTTCGTCACCGAGGTGTCGCTGAACACGCCGTTGCGCGTCTCCAGTTCGATGGCCCGCTCGTTGAACTCCGTGAAGATCGAGTTGTAAATCTTCGGCGCCGCATACGGACGCAGAATGATGGCCGCGTCCCGTCCGCCGTTCACAATCGTGCTGCCCGTCCCCGAACCGATCACCGTCATGTTATAGACCTTGAAGTCCGCCTGCGGCGTCAAGAGCGCGCCTGTCGCGATCTCGTTGATCTGGTTGTTCAGTTCCATGCCGTAGTTCCGCTTGTCCGGCGCTTGGATGCCGAACCAGAACTGGTTCGTCCCGCGATAGCCCATGTCCACATCGAATGTGTCGTCATCGTAGAACGCGCTCACGAGGTAGCGCGTGTTCACGGTGCCGCCGAAGAACTCGAAGCCGTCGTCCGCGAACGCGTACGCTTCCACGAACTCAATCGTCGTCCCGCGCCCGACCGCACCGAGCGAGAGTCCGTTGATCTCCTTGTCCGTCGAGAGCAGCGCCCCGCCGTGCCGCAGCGAGACGTAGCGCAGGATGCCCGAGTTGTCGTCGTCGTCGCTGCCGCCAAAGCGCATCAATGCCTCGCCACCCACCACCACGTCCGGCAAGCCCTCATACACTTCATACTTCGGCGACGCCGCATTGCCCGCGATGTCCAAAGCGCCATTGATCGTCGTGCGCCCGAGGATGACCAAGCCGCCCCACAGACCGCGCTGATAAATGTCCAAGTCGTCCGGGAAGCTCGTGTCATCCACGTCCGCCGTGAAGATGATCGGGTTCTGCGGCGTGCCTTCCGCGAAAATCTTCGCACCGCGACAGACGACGAGCGCCGCCACGTTCGTGCTGAACGTCCCGAGGTTGTGGCCTTTGATCACCGTGCCGGCCTCGATGTTCAGCACCCCGTTGCTCCGCACGAAGACCATGCCGTTGAGCGTGTAGATGTTGGTGCGCCACCAGTTGTTCGTGCCAGTGAGATAGCCGGAGACTGGAATGTCTGCGGCCTGGGTGAGTGCGGCGGAGAGAAGTCCTGCTCCGCACAAAGCCGCCGTGCAGAGACGGCGGACGAAGGATTGTTTGCTCATAAGTTTTTGGTTGTGAATACGGAGGCAGTCTGCGGGGAAGGCTTGGCAGACTCATGGCGACGCCGAAACAAGAGGGTGACTTCACCGGCGGGATGTGTCCGTGAAGTGTGTGGCAACCATCGGAGCGCGGACCGTCGAGTCCGCGCGATCCTGATTTCACCGTGGCGCAAAAACTTCCGGCGAGGACATGCCTCACGCAAAGAACGGAAAGTGGCAGAAAAGATTTTAGACTGGGTGCCAAAAAGATTTCCGCATACGGCCCGTCTGGCCGCGGGCGCTTCTCCCTCACCCCGGCCCTATTCCGCTGGGAGAGGGAGAAAGTCACCTGGCGTCGGGTGACGAAGGGCGCGTTCGGATGTTTGAAAACTGAATGCCGTTCTCCCTCTCCTCCGGGGAGAGGGTCGGGGTGAGGGGAACGCGGCGTCGTGCGGCAAGGCGAGCATGGCTTTTAGCAATCGCCCTGACCACCGAAAGCGAGTCACCAGTAAATGAGTTGGCGCAAAGAAAAGTTTTTTCCCCTTCGCGCCCTTCTCGGTCTTTGCTTGAGGCAATTTTGCCGTCGCGAATGATGAACACGTGGACTCGGCGGTCCGCGCTCCGTCAAAACTCCGCCGACAGGCTCACACTGTAGGTGCGCCCGCGCCGGTAGGTCTGGCGAACGGGGTCGTTGAAGTTCTCCCCGAAGGTCTGGCGAAATTCCGGATCAAGAATGTTCTTCACGCCGAAGCGCATCGTCCAATGCTTGGCGAATTTCTGACTGAGCAGCGCGTCGAGCGAGACCGGCGAGTGCTCGTAAATGTCCGGCCCCTGCGAGGTGGTCAGCAAGATGCGCTCACCCGTCAGATTCGCCGCCACCGTGAACGCCGTGCCCGAACGCGGATGCTCGTAGCTCAGATCGAAATTCATGATATAGGGCGACTGATCGTAGAGCGGGCGCGACTTGCCGCCGCGATATGCGTCGTTGTTCTTGGTCTGAAATTCGATGGCGGTGAACTCCGTCTTCGACTCGATGAACGCCACGTTCGCGCCCAGGCTCAGGCCCTTGAACTGTTCGGCAAGAAACTCCATGGACTTGCGCGCCTCCAGTTCCAGGCCCATGACCTCGCCTTCCTCGCGGTTGTTCCAAGTGACCGACGCGCCGCTGCCCGCGACCAGATCGATACGGGCCAGTTCGATGGGCGATTTGATTTTCTTGTAGAACACGCCCGCGCTCACCACGTCGCCCGGCGCGGGGAACCACTCGAGGCGCGCGTCATAGCTCTTGATTGAGGACATGCCGAGCGCCGGATTGCCGTCCGCGAACAAGTCGAGGTCGGGGAGGTAATTCGAGATGGGCGCCTTCTCACGGAAGCTGGGCCGCGCCACCGTCTCGGTGTAGCTCAGGCGCAGATTCACGTTCGTGATCGGAGTGAGCACCATGCCCACGGCCGGCAGCACATCAAGCTGGTTGATTTCCGAGTCGCCCGCGTCGCGCGTCTGAATCCGCAAATCCGTGCGCTCGAAACGCACGCCGCCCAGCAGCCGCAGCCAGCGGGTGATGCCGAGGTCGAGCATGGGATAGCCCGCGTCAATATCGAGCGAGGCGTCGTAGGGGCGGCCAATGACCAGCTTCACGTAGCGCTGCCAGGAGTAGTTCGTGCGAATGCCGCCCAGGTGCGCCGCGGAGTAATTCAAGTAGGCGAGCCGGTTGAGATACGAGTTCGGTTCGGCGGGATTGAACCCAGACGAACCTTCGTAGCCGAAATACTGCTCCTTAAAACTGCGCTCGGTCTCGCTGCGCCAGAAACCGAACTTGAACTTGCTGTCCTCCGGCATGAAGGCCAGCGGCCAGGTCCAGTCGCCGCGCATGTTCACGCTGCTCTCGTCCACCTCGCGGTAATAGCGCGACGGGTCTTGCGGCACGTCCAGCCCGCCGTCGCCGAACGTCGGCGTGCCGGTCGGATCGACGAAGTAATTCATGAACCGGTGGTTCGGCTCGTCCTGCGTGGTCTGGGAAATTCCGACCGTCCAATCAATCTTCGACTCGAGCAGATTCGGGAATTTGTGATGGCCGTGAATCTGGTAGTTCTGAATGTCGCGCTCGGTGTAGTGGAGCTGCCACTTCTCCAGGATGTTTCCGCTGCCGCCTTCGACAATGTTGTCATAGGTGGTGTGCCGCGCCTCTTCGTCCACGCTGTGCGCGAGCATGAAGTTAAAACCAAACTCCGCATTTTCGGTCAGCTCGTAGCCGAGATTCACATTGGCACCGTAGTCCGTCTTCACGTTGCTCTTCGTCTCGTATCCGCTCTTCGACAAGGTCAGGAAGCCGGTACTGCGGGCGATTTCGTAATCCTCCAACAGTTCAAATCTCCGGTTGTAACTCATCGAGGCAAACACACCCAGCGGCTTGCCCGCGAGCTGATAGGTTTTGCCCGCCGACGCGCTGACGCTGGTGTTCAGCGGCGACTCCTTCTCCACGCCCGCGAAATCCGTCGGGCCCAATTCGCGCAGCAGCCGCGAGACGTTGTTGGCCTCCACGCGACGACCGGCCGCGCGCTCCGGCGTCTCGCGACTGACCGCATTGTTCGGCTTGTTGATGCGCGCCGTGAGATCGAACAGCTCCGGCCTGAGCGGCTCCGGCGCTTTCGGCAGCGCGTACATCCCCATGCGTGTTCCGGGATCGGCGAGAAAGTTTTTCTTCAGGTTGGAATCAGGATTATAGGACGTGCCGACCGACGCCTTCACGAACGGCTTCTCGGGAAACGGCTTCGTGAAAATATCAATCGTGCCACCGCCGCTGCCGCCCGGCTGATCCGGCGTGAAGGTCTTGCTCACCGAGATGCGATCAATCATCGAGGACGGGAACAAATCGAGCTGCGGCGAAGTGCGATACGGATCGGCGCTCGGCACTTCCACGCCGTTCAGCAGCGTGCGCGTGTAGCGATCCGAGAGTCCGCGCACCACCGCGTATTTGCCGCCGACCAGCGACACGCCGGTGACGCGTCCGACAATCGCGCCGGCGTCGCTCGCGCCGAGTTTGGAGAACTGTTCCGAGCCAATGGCGTCCGTCAGCGCGCTCGACTGCTGGCGCTCGAAAAGAATCTGCGATCCCTGCTCCGTGAATTCCTCAGCCGTGATTTCGTATTCCTCCATCTCGAAGAACTCGGGCCGCAGCGAGCCGTTCACCGGCGTGGTCTGCCCCGCGAGCACACGGACATCGGTGACAACGGCAGAGGCAAAGCCGGACTTCGAGAAGCGCAGCACATTTTCACCGGGCGGCAGGCCGTTCAATTGATAGCGCCCAGTCGCATCCGTCTGCGTGGCCAGCGTGGTACCGCGCACGGTGACGATGACACCAGGAATGTTCGCGCCGTCCCAAGTGCTCACCACCGTGCCGGAAACGGAGCCGCTGTCCTGCGCGCGGGCGCTGAAAGCGACGGCAAAGAAAAACAGGCCGAGAAGGAACGCCGCGGTCTTCTGCTGGTGAACAGCACGGCGGGTGGAATTTGTGACTTGCTGGTTTGGCGGAAGCCCGCCCTCACCCCGGCCCTCTCCCCCGAGG
>JANOAY010000389.1:0-5190 GCA_031411375.1 Pedosphaera sp.
CCGGGCCTGGGCCCCTCGGCCCGCCAACTTTGGTTTCCCGCGGGGGGGTGGGCGCCAAACCCAATTTACGGCGCCGCCGGGGGCCCGGGGGCGCCACGTCGCGCTAAGGTGACAGCCGCTCGATGCGCCACAACCCGCCGGGCTGGCGCGTGTATTGGAAGCGGTCATGCAGCCGGTTTGGGCGGCCCTGCCAGAATTCCACACGCGACGGACTCAGCACGTAGCCGCCCCAGTACGGCGGCAGTTCCACGTCGCGGTTCGCGAAGCGCGCCTCCACTTCGGCCAGTTCCCGTTCCAAATCACCGCGCCCGTGGACGACGGAACTTTGCTTCGAGACCCACGCGCCGAGTTGCGAGCCGCGCGGGCGCTTGGCGAAATACTCGGCAGATTCTTCCCGGGAAACTTTCTTCACCTCCCCTGCGATCAGCACCTCGCGCTCCAGATCCGCCCAGTAGCAGACGAGCGCGGCGTGCGGGTTGGCGGCGAGTTCGCGGCCCTTGCGGCTCTCGTAGTTCGTGAAGAAAGTGAAGCCGCGCTCATCCACCGCCTTGAGCAGCACAATACGCGCGGAGGGCCGGCCCTGCGCGTCCGCCGTGGCCAGCGTGATGGCGCTCGGCTCGATGAGCTGCGCCTGCAACGCCTGCGCGAACCACGTCTGAAACTGCACGAGCGGATCGAGGTCGAGGTCGTCGCGGCGCAATCCGCTCTTCGAGTATTCACGGCGCAAGTCAGCCAGGTTCATAAGAATTTTTTAACCACGGATGGACACAGATGGACACGGATTTTCAAAGCCAGTTCACAAACACATCTTCCCCATCCGTGTGAATCCGTGTCCATCCGTGGTTGAAAAATTTCACTCCCGCAGCCCCGTCAGCGCCATCAGCTTCGCCGTCTCGCGATACGCCTCCTCGACCCATTGCACGATGCGCTTCGGGTCGGGCGAGTATTCGAGTTCAATGGAGATGACGCCGTCCGGGATGTTCAGTTCTTTGATCGCGTGGAGGTAAGGCGCGAACTTCACCACACCGCGCCCCGGCGGCAAATCGCCGTGGACCATCCCGTCGCAGTCGCTCAAATGCACGTGCGCCGCACGGCCCTGCAATTTCTTCAGCTCGCTCGGCGCAGTGTCCGAGAGCACGAGATGGCTCACGTCAATGTTCGCGCGCACGCGCGGATGATCGCAGTCGTCCACGAAGCGCACCATCTCGCCCACGCTGTTCAACAGGCTCAGGCGGAACGGCTCCAGTTCGAGCGCGATTTCGATCTTCTTCTTCGCCGCGTAATCACCGAGCCGGCGGCAGGTCTCGACGCCCCACTTCCACTGTGTCGCCGGAGGAATCACCTCGCGCTGCCAGATGTATTCGCCGAGCACGAGCAGCACATTCTTCGCGCCCCACACCGACGCGAGATCGATAAACTTCTTCGTGCGCTCGATGTGAAACTCGCGCACCGGCTTGTTGAAATCCACGAGTCCCACGGACACAACGGGCAGCGAAACTATTGGCAGGTTGAACTTCTCCGCCGCGCGCGCGACCAGCCGGATTTCCTTTTTAGAAACACCCACGGCTTCCGTGAAAACATCCACGCAGTCGAAGCCGATGCGCGCGATGTGCTGGAAGCCGGTGGCCGTGTCGATGCCGACCTGTTGGAACGCGGAGTTGATGATGCCGAGCTTCATGCGCGGCAGCTTACGGAAAGAGCGCCGGGCGGGAAGGAGAAAGCCGGGTGAGAAATCTGCGGTGCGCCTCTCGACAATGTTTGTGGATCAGGCCGGGAAGGCGGCGCTCCCAGACACGCTCAGTCCCTGCATCTTTGACCCGCAATAAAATGCGCGTGCCAATTCATCCGAAGAATGCTTCATTACCGCCATGTCCCGACCAAACTGGATGGCGCGCCTTGGCCTTTTCACCGTGCTTTTTCTCTTCGCCGCGCCCCTGTTGCGCGCTGCGGTAACGCACTTCATTCACATCAGTGTGGACGGACTGGGTGCGATTTACTTGCAGTCGTACGTTTCCAATGCTCCCGCACAGTTTCCAAATTTCCTTCGGCTCCAGACGGAAGGCGCTTTCACTTACAACGCGCGCTGCGACTTCGGCGCGTCGGAAACCATTCCGAATCACACTTCGATGTTCACCGGACGCCCGGCGCTTCAGCCGGCTGGGTACCCGAACACAGTCCACCACGGCTGCATTAACAATTCGCCCTTCCCCACGGACACCTATCACAATTCCGGCAACCCCAACGTGGAATACATGGCCAGCGTTTTCGATGTCGCCCATGACCACGGCCTGTCCACCGCGCTGTACGCGGGCAAAGCAAAATTCTTTTTGTGCGACAACAGCTACAATGAAAACAACGGCGCGCTCGACCTGGTTTTCCCGGACTACGGTCGCGACAAAATTGATTTCTCGTACGTTGGGGATTTCTCCACTTACTACGGAAACGGGACGACCTTCACGCAGCACATCAACGTGGCGGTCTCCAATCTTAACAGCGTGGCGCCCAAGAATTACACGTTCCTCCACATTGCTGAGCCGGATCTCAGGGGCCACACCACGGGCTTCAATGACGCCGGTGGAATTTACAGCAACATGGTTCGTCAGGTGGACGCCCAAATTGGCCGCATCCTCAACGCCATGGACACCAATCCCATCCTCTCCAACAACACTGCGCTCATCGTCACCACGGACCACGGCGGCTTCGATGGCGGCCACAGCGATCCGATCTGGCTCCTGAACTACACGATTTTCTTTTACCTCTACGGCCCGGGCATTCCGGCTGGCGTCGATCTCTATTCGCTCTTTCCCAATCGCGCCAACCCCGGCACGAACCGCCTCGACTACACCGTGACGCCGCAGCCGCTCCGCAACGGCGACGCGGGCAATCTCGCGCTCACGCTGCTCGGCCTGCCGCCGATTCCCGGCTCGCTCATGCGCCCGTGGTTTGCGCCGGAAGGCATTCGCCTCACGCACAATTCTTCGACCGCCACCGCCGAAGTTTCCTGGCCCGCCGCCGCCACCTCCTTCCGATTGGAATCTTCAACTCAACTGGGCCCGTCCGCCGTGTGGCAGCCGCAGACCAGCGGCATCAGCGAATCGAACGGACAGAAGATTTTCCCGGTGAGCACCGCCGGCCCGGCCGTGTTTTACCGGCTGCGCAAACTGTGAATCACGCCGCGAAAGCAACTCGCTGCCGGCCCGAGTAAATGTTCATCCGCTCCGCGCGCAGAAAACCCACCAGCGTCTGCCGGCTCGCGCGCGCGAATTCCACCGCCAGGCTCGACGGCGCGGACACCGCGCCCACCAACGGCAGCCGCGCGGCGAGCGACTTCTGCATGATCTCGAACGAGGCCCGCCCGCTGACGATGAGGATGTGCTCATCGAACGGCAGCAGGTTGTTCAGCAGACCGAAGCCGATCACTTTGTCCACCGCGTTGTGTCGTCCGATGTCTTCGCGTGCGACGAGGAGTTCGCCGGTGCGCGTGAAAATTCCTGCGGCATGAAGCCCGCCCGTGCGCTCGAAAGCGGGCTGGGCGGCGCGCAATTTCTCCGGCAGTGCGGCGAGCAGCTTCGCGCTCATCTTCAGGCGCGAAGTCACGGGCGGAAGCCGCCGCCGCACCGCGCGAATGGATTCCTTCCCGCACACGCCACAGCTCGACACCGCCACGCCGCGCCGCGCCAGACGCGATAAATCCACCTTCACATCCGCCGCGAGAAACACGTCGAGACTGTTGCCGCCCTTGTTCCGCGCGTTGCGCCGCATCGCCCGCAGATCGGCATGCGTGTGTATCAATCCCTCGGTGAAGAGCCAGCCCGCCGCCAGTTCCTCGTCATGCCCCGGCGTCCGCATCGTCACCACGAGCGGCTTGGTATCGAGACGGATTTCCAGCGGCTCCTCGATGGCCAGCGTATCGGTCGCGCGCACGCTGCGGCCCGAAGTCCAACGGGTGACTTGCTTGCGCTCGGCACTCACGCGGCTTTCTCGATGCGCACGGTGGCGTTGTAATCCGGCACGCCCCCGAGTGTGTCCACCGCGCCGCGCGCGATGATGACGTTGCCCTCGGGCCAGTGGACTTGCAGGTTCCCGCGCGCGATGGGCGCGAGATGCACGCGCCCATCGTAACGGCCCACGTCACTGACGAGCGTGATGCGTTCGTTGTTCTGCAAGCGCAGCTCCGCCGCGTCGTCCGCATTCATCAGCACGGCGTCGCGGGCCGCGCCGTTGAACGGATCAATTTCGGCGTAGATGAGCGTGTTGAACTGTTTGCCGCGGCGCGTGCTGACGGAGAACGAGTTGGGAGCCGAAGAGGAATTGGGCATCTCCACGACTCGGAAATGCCCTTTGCCATCGGCGGTCGGAAACTTCCCGTCCGCGCACAGGTGCGGGCCACCGTATTGAAACTGATCGCCGCCGTTTTTCAGATGCTGCACGCCGTCGTAGAACGGGACGACGCGGGCGATCTCGTCGCGCATCCCCTGCCCTGTTTCACAGCCGAGCTGATGCGCGCGCTCGGGATACGCGGCGGCCGCCAGTTCGCGGAGAATTTTCCACTCCGCCTTCGCCTCGCCGACTTGGCGCGGAATCTCTGGCGAGAAAATAACCCGCCGCTCGGTTGTCGTCTCAGTGCCGCCATCGTCCTGCTCGTAGCGCGTCTTGGCGGGCAGCAGTAACACGTCCCCGCTTCCCTCGATGAACATCTGGTCGGTGAGAATGATGTCCTGATGCACGCGCAACGGCACGTTCGCCATCGCCTGCGCGACGTAATCAGGATCAGGCAGCGTGCGCAGAAAATTCCCGCCGAGGCAGTAAAGCAAATCCAATTCGCCGCGCGCGCAGGCTTCGACCATTTCCACGGCGTCGAGTCCTTCGGAGCTTGGCACCGGGAAGCCATACTCTTTCGCGAGCCACGCGGCGCTTTCAGCGTTGATGGATTTGCCGCCAGGAAAGGCCGTGGCATACGCGCCCATCTCGGCGCCGCCCTGCACGCTGGAGTGGCCGCGAATGGGCATCAGCCCGTTCTTGTCGCGGCCCACGTACCCGCGCGCGAGGCCGAGGTTCAGCACCATCGAGACGCCGTCGCCGCCGTGCGTGTGCTGCGTGATGCCCATGCTCCAGACGAAGACGGCGTTCTTCGCGTCGCGCAACAATTCAGCGAACTCCAGCATGTCGGCGTGCGCGAGGCCGCTTTGC
>JANOAY010000390.1:0-7816 GCA_031411375.1 Pedosphaera sp.
CGCGGGCGGGCCACGCGGCGCAGAACCTGGCCACGCTGCTGCGGTTGGCGCTTAATCTGTTAAAGCGCGAACAGACCAAGCAGCTTGGGATCAAAGGCCAACAGAAGAATGCCGGCTGGGATCACAGCTACCTACTCAAACTCTTGGGTGTAGAAATTTAAGTGCGCTGCCCCGTTTCCTCCGGTTTTGCCCGTTGACACAGGCACTTGCCCGGCTAGTCTTCGCCCCCGCCTCAAGTCAGGCCGCAGCGATAAACGCCGCGACCGCTTCGAGTGCGACCGGGAAGGAAGTGAATCCAGTTGACCGAAATTAAGCTCAAGAAAGGCGAACCAGTTGATAAGGCCCTGCGCCGGTTGAAGAAGAAAATCGACCGCGAAGGCACCTTGAAAGAAGTGCGCAATCACCGCCACTTCGAGAAGCCCAGCGAACGCAAACGCCGCAAGATGAAAGCCGCGCGTTTCTCCGCCATGCTCACGGCCCGTTACGCCGATCTGTAATTCCCGAGAACCATTCTGGCCGGGTGCGGTCTCGTTATCGCACCCGGCCTTTTGCTTATGTATTCGCTTTCCAGTTGCTGGAACTCAGCACGCCACACCGATGGCCGCGCCATGCTGGAGGAAATCCGCGCGCTCGGTTTCGAGTCCGCGGAACTCAGCCACGGCATTCGCATCAGCCTGCTCCCGGGCATCCTCGACGCCGTGGACAGCGGGCTGATCAAGATTTCTTCCGTCCACAATTTCTGCCCGCTCCCCATGGGCATCGATCGCGCCGCGCCGAACATCTTCCAATTTTCTTCGGATGACCGCCGTGAGCGCGAGAACGCCTGGAAGCACACGCTCAAAACCTTCGAGACCGCCGCGCGCCTGAAAGCACCGCTCGTCGTCCTCCACATGGGCAGCGTGGACATCAAGGATTACACCGACAAACTCGTTGAGTTCATCCAAGACGGGAAAAAGGACACGCCGAAGTTCCAGAAGCTCGCCGACGAAGCGCAGCGCAAGCGCCAGGACAAAGGCCCGCGCTACATCGAAGCCGCGCACGACATGCTGCGCCGGCTGATTCCCGAGGCCGAGAAGCACGGACTCCTGCTCGGCGTGGAAAACCGCGAAGGGCTGGAGGAAATCCCCTTCGACCACGAGCTGGAATACTTCTTCCGCGACTTCGATTCGCCTACCGTGCGCTACTGGCACGACACCGGCCACGCGCAGATCAAACAGAATCTCGGCTTCATTGATCACGTCAGCCAGGTGGACATGCTGGAGCCGCGGCTCGCCGGCTTCCACATTCACGATGTCGAATATCCGGGGCGCGATCATCAGCAGCCCGGCACCGGCTGCATTGATTTCGCGGCGTTAAAAAAATACGTGAAGCCCGAGCACATCAAGGTGTTTGAGTTCAGCGGCAGCCTGAATACAGAACAGGTGCGGGCCGGTGTCTCTTACGTGAAGGGCTTGTGGGGCCACGAGTGAGCACCATTAAAAAAATCTGGAACACGAGCTGGCGCGTCGCGGTGGGCGCGGTGCTGCTGCTCTGGATTTTTCACTCCATCTTCGTCAACGAAGCACGCGAGCAATCCAAGTGCAAAGACCCGGCCACCTGCGCACCGCTCGTGGATCGCGGGCAGACCATTGACCACGACCGCTGG
The DNA here is from genome assembly GCA_031411375.1 of Pedosphaera sp. Lineage (GTDB taxonomy): Bacteria > Verrucomicrobiota > Verrucomicrobiia > Limisphaerales > SIBH01 > JANNGC01. The sequence continues at coordinate 1,646 of JANOAY010000390.1, forward strand.
CAGCAGCTCCCGCGCGCCGAACAATGGCGGCTCGGCTGGACCTACGGCCCGCCTGCGCTCGGGCAGACGCTGCGCAGCGTGCATCTCGGATCACTCGCCCTCTCGTTCGCGCTCATGGGCGGCACGCTGCTCATTGGCGTGATTCGCTGGCGCACCGTGCTGCGCGTGCAAGGACTCACCCTGCCCTTCAGCCGCGCCGCCGAAATTTCCCTTGTCGCTCATTTCTTCAACTGCTTCCTCCTCGGCACCGTGGGCGGCGACGTGATGAAGGCCTACTGCGCCGCGCGCGAAACGCATCACAAGAAAACCGAGGCCGTCGTGACCGTGTTCGTGGATCGCGTCATCGGGCTGTGGGCTATGCTCGTCTTCGCCACGGTGATGCTCATCCCGAATGTCTGGCTGTTTGAACGCCTCGGACTGCGCCTCGCGTTCGTGCGAGTTTTCTCCGAACCATCGGCGGGCTTCTCCGAACTGTTCCGCATCACGTCCAAGGAACCCATCGTCTCCGCCACGGTCATGCTGCTGGGCATGACGTTTCTCGCCACCGTGTTTGTCTTCCTCGCGTTTCGTGGTGGCGTGTCGCGCGGCTGGTCCGGCGCGCGGGACTTTTTGCGGAAGCTGCCGAAAGGCGACGCGCTCGAACGCTCGTTGGAATCGTGTCGCAAGTTCGGCCAGGAGCGCGGCTTCTTCACCCGCGCCCTCGCGCTCTCGATGGCGCTGAACTTTCTTTGCGTCCTCCAATTCTGGGTTCTCTCGCGCGGACTGGGAATGCAAGTGCCGCTGCTCGCGCTCTGCCTCGTGGTGCCGACCGTGATCTGCCTCGCCGCCGTGCCCATCGCGCCCGCCGGACTGGGCGTGCGCGAATATCTCTTCGTGCAACTGCTCACCGCCGCCGTGGCCGGGGCCGACCCGACCGCGTGCCTCTCCCTCTCTCTCCTCGCCTTCGCCGGCAGCTTGTTCTGGAGCCTCGTCGGCGGCGTGGTCTATGCGCTGTTCAAGCACTCGCACCACTTGAGTGAAGCCGAGTTGCAGCGCGAAGTGGAAGAGTAGCGGACGGAAGAACCCCTCACCGCTCCTGCGCCGGCTTGAGCGCGGCGTCATTCAGGTCGAGGCGGTAAAGCACCTGGTTGTAATTGTAGCGCGGCGTCGGCGCGGCGTGATTGGCGAACTCAGCGGTGTAAGTTCCCTCGAACAGCAGCACGGGCGAACTGGCCGGCGTGAACTCGGGATGCAGGCGCGGATTGTAGAACGTGTAGTTCTCATGCGAGAGCACCTTTACCGCTTTGCCCCACGGGCCGGTCGGCGCGGGCGCTTCCGCATACCACAATTCGCCGAGCGCCGAGGGCTGGCCGAAATTCTCCACGAACACCGTGACCCACCGTTTGCGGAAATCATTCCACGCGATGGAGCCGCCGTGCGGTTTCACCGACTTCGCGTCCTTCGCCGAGAGCAAACTTTCCTGCGGCTTGAGCACTTCCCACTTCGAGGAATCCTGCCACGCCTCGAACGTCGCCGGGCAACGCAGCTTCGGAAACGGGTTGCCGAACAGCACCCACTCCTGGCCGCTCGCATCTTTCCACAGCGCCGGATGGCCTTCAGGAATAGGCGGAGCTTTCGCCGACTTGTCCGCCTTTTTCCACACCACGCGATGCTGATCGAAGTTCGACGTCGCCTCGTTCCACACGCACAGACCCCACTCATACACTTCGAGATGGTTGCGGATTTTCATGTACGAGCCGACGAGCCGTGACGTGCCGTTCTTGTCCGGCAGACTGGTGTAAGCCGTGACCCACGTCGGGCCGTCGCCGGGCATCTTCGCGGTGTTGCGCGTTTTGCCGCGCGCATCGGTGAAGTAGTCAAATTTCAATTTCAACGGCGGCTCGAAGGAACTCAGCGGCTGCATCGCCGTCGTCGCGCTCGGCGTGTCGAAGAGGCCGAGCGGATAATTCGGCACTGTGGTGTCGCCCCAGGCCCAGAACATTTTTCCACGATGCACCGCGTTCAACACGCTGTCCGAGCCGAAGGTGTCCGCGTCGCGCCAGTCCAGATCGCGCCCGAGCTTCTGGCTCTCGGCGAACAGTCCCGCGCCGGTGAGACGACCGAGACGCTTCGCGATGATGGTGCGGTTCACTTCGACCTTGAGCGTCTGGCCCGGCTCGGGTTTCAAACGCACGCCGCGCATTCCGAAACCGTCCTTCTTCACCTCGTAGCCGTGACCGATGACATCGAACCACACCTCACGCCCCATCAGTTCCGGCGCGTCGAGCGCGATGACGCCCGCGTTGTCGGTGACGAAGAGGAGACTGTGCGTGGTGCGAAGTTGCACGAGCGGGACGGGCCATCCGTTCTCCTGGTCCACGACTTCGATGCGGCAAGGCGCGGCGGCGAAGGCAAAATGCGAAACTCCCAAAGACGCCATGACGGCGACCCAGAACCAAAGACGATTGAGCGACATGCGATTCATTTCTCACCCTCAGAGCGAAAAAACGATTCCAAAGGGATCACTTTTCTGAGTTGGGCCGGGGTCAATTTGCTGACGACAAACGGCGCGTGATGCCGTTCACTGATCGCCATGCGAAAATCTGCCCAGCCCGCCGGAGGACGCGCCAACTTTTGCGCCGCCCTGTTCACCGGACTGACCTTGCTCTGCAGCCACGGCGCCAGCCCGGTTCTGAGTTTTGCGGAGGGCATGAGTTTTCCCGCGAACACCAGGCCGGTCTATGTATCGTCCGCGGACCTGGATGGAGATGGCCGCCCGGATATGGCCGTGGCCAACATGACGGCCGGCGGTGGCGTATCCATTCTGCAAAATCTAAGCACGCCGGGAGTGATCGCCTTGGGCGCACCCCAGATTTACAGCGTGTCCGCAGGGACGATCAAAGTCAGATTTGCCGACCTTGATGGAGACACCCGACCAGACCTCGTGGCCGTGAAAGAAGGCGGCGTCTTTATTTTCCGCAATACCGGCAGTCCGGGGACGATTTCATTTGGGCCGCAGACCGTTCTCGGATTCGGAAGCCCCTCTCTGCCCAATGGAGCGGCCCTCCAGGATTTCGATGGCGATGGCCGGCCGGACTTGGCGTTCCTTAATTCAGGCGACAGCCGTCTCTACGTCTGGCGCAATGTGAGTTCACCGGGAGAACTGACGAGCGCATCCTTCACGCTGGCCGTGCAACAGACCCTGAGCGGTCCGGTGGACATCGTGGGCGGCGATTTCAACGGGGACGGCAAGCCCGACCTGATCGCCGCTTCCGCCCTAGTTGCGCCGTTGTTCATGAACACCAGCGTGCCCGGCGCCATCTCCCTCCAACGGCTGTCCCTCAATCTGTCGCTGCGTTTCCCCCAGCCTGGCGTGGCAGATTGTCTTTTGCCCGGTGACCTTGACGGCGATGGGGAACTGGATTTGATAAGCCGGTCTGATAGCACCGTCACTTTGCACCGAAATGCTCGCACCAATGAACAGGTCGCCTTCACCTCGTCCAGACTGCCCGGCACCTGGACGGCCATGAGCTTCGGCGATGTGACTCATGATGGCCGACCCGAGGCGCTCACGGTCCACCGAACGGCCCGGCAGATTGCTGTCTTCGGCAATCGGACTTCCCCCGGAGTGCTCAACAGCAATCTGATGCCCGTCGAGATGCTCATTCACACGTCCAATAATCCGGTCGCCATCATGGCGGTGGACGTGGACGGGGACGGGGCGAAGGACCTCGTGACCTGCTCCACCGACGGCGCGAATGTGGTGACCGTTTATCGGAACTTGCTGCCGTTGAACCGTCCGCCCCTGGCCGACGCCGGCCCGGATCAAGTCCTCGAATGCGCGGGCGGCCTCTCCGCCGTCACGCTCGACGGCACCGACTCCAGTGATCCGGATGGTGATGCGCTGGATTACACTTGGTGGAACGGGCCGGCCCGGCTGGGTTCCGGCGCGGTGCTGAACACCCTCCTCCCGACGGGAACCCACGTCCTCCGGCTGACCGTGGTCGATCCGTCCGGCGCGTCCGCCGAGGACACCGTGGCAATTCAAATTCGCGACACGGAAGCGCCGCAGATCCTCAAGCTCAAGGCCGGCCCTCATGTGCTCTGGCCTCCGAATCGGCGGATGATTCCAGTCACGATTGCCGCGCTGCTCGTTGACCGGTGCGATGCGCAGCCCGTCGCGAAAATCATCTCGGTGCAGAGCAACGAGCCGGAGCGCGGGCGGCAGCCCGGCTGGGAAATCACCGGCCTGCTCACCGTCAACTTGAGGGCCGAGCATGGCACGCAAGGCCGGTCGAGAATCTACCTGGTGAACGTCGAAGCCACGGACGCGGCCGGAAACAAAGCCACGAACTCCGTCTCCGTGACGGTTTCCAAATCCCAAGGCCGGGTAAATTAAGCCGGAACATCCGGGGCCAGCCGCGCGCGCCGTTCATCGCTCGCAGACATTTTCGGCGGCCACAGCAGCCCGCCTTGCGCGAGCCAGATCAATCCCGCCGGCCACCAACCGCCGCCCCAGCCCAGCGCCGCGCCGAGTCCAAAGACCGGATACCACGCCAGCGCCAGTCCAAGGCTGATGCGCCAGCGACGGTGCGCGCGGCGATTTTCCCAGCCGCGCAAAATCCACGCGCCCGTGAGCAGAATGAAACCAATCGAGAGCGGCAGCCGGAACAGCAGCGGCGTGCCGCCCTCGCGCGGCGACGGCAGGACGAGACTCAGGAGCAGAATCATCGCGGGGATCGCGGCGAGCATTCCGAACGCGGCCACGGTGCGTGTGATCCAGCCGCGCCAGTTCGTGCTCGCGCGCGGCATCCGCCACACGCCCAGCGCGGCCACGCCGAGAGCGATGGCGCTCAGGTCCAGTTTTCGATCCGCAAAATCGAGCGCCAGTCCCTTCGCCACCAGCAGCAGGCCCGCGAAGAAAAAGCAGAAGGCTGGAAAGCGGAGGCGCATGGGTTCAAGCAGAGGTCACAACCACAACAGAAACGGGACGCATTATCGACACCGGCACCTTAGTGGGGCAGCCGTCCCGGCTGCCGTTTGTCCACTGGCCGTCTCGGCTGGTGTTTCTTTCCGACGGCCATCGGACGGAGGCAGGCGAGACGCCCGCCCCACTAAAAATGGTCGCAGTGGAACCAGTTCCACCACGCGAAGCGAGAATGCACCGACGCGCCGGCTCGGAGAGCGGCGCTCCGATGGCATCACGCGCCCATGCCGTCCTCGAAGGAACCGGCGGCGAGCGGGAAGCACAGATTGTCGCGCACGTAGGCCACACCGTTCGCGCTTGTCGCGTCGAGATCGCGGTAGGCGCTCTCGGCCTCGACCACGAGCGGCGCGGAGTCGCGCTTCATGATCTGGCGGTAGCGTTGCGGGTAGCCCGCGAGCACGAGACACTCGACGTAACGGCTCATGTTCAAGTCGCCACTCGCAAGGTCGGTGAACTGCATGGCGCGCTTCTGCCAGTTCGGCTCCATCATGCGCAGCGGGATGCCGGAGCGGATGACAAAATTCTTCACATGCGCGGCGTAGATGCGCGGCGCGACCTTCATGAAACGTGTCTCCCACGATTCGCCTTCCCAGCAGTGCGACGGGTCGGCGTTCACACCCAGGCATTTGTCGCCGCCGCAAATCTCGACGAGCAGGTTGAAATCATCCGCGCACATCGCCGCAGTGCCGGGGTGAATTTCGTGGCAGAGATAAATGCCGAGTTCGTTGGCGTGCTTGCGGAGCTTCGCGGTTTTCTTCACGAAGCGTTCCTTGCCCTCGGCGACCATATCGTAGTCGCCGCCCTGCCAGAAGCCCCACGGGTAGCCGGTCGCGAGTTCCCAGCCGAAAGCCACGCCCCAGAACATGGGCATGATCTTGACCTTCAGTTCCGCCGCGAGGTCCAAGAGTTTGAGCAAGTAAGTCTCGGCCCACTTCTCGATCTCCTGCGGGGATTTCTTCGCCACGTCGGCGGGGATGAAAGGATTGCCACTGCGCGTGCCGGTCCAGGCGCTGGTGTGAACCCAGAAAGGGCAGTGCGCGGAAATGCCGTCGAGCGTCATGCCGCGCTGGGCGAAGGCGTCCTGGATTTCCTTCGCGCTCTTAAACAGTTTTCCGCCGTGCAGCATGTAGTTCGAGGGCTGCGCGCCGCTCGCGCCGGCCAGCCGGGCGTAGTCGAGGAAGTCCGGGAGGCTCTTCGCGCCGTGC